>JBMDWS010000439.1:0-11602 GCA_048594695.1 Truepera sp.
GCGCATTCTTGCGGGCTTGCTGACGCTTGAGGTTCACGCCTTTATTGGGCTGAGGCTCGCTCCGAGCGTTCTCGGTGTGCTCTGGCTCCTCCGGGGGTATCTTCCGATCCCGCAGGCGCTTTACCTCTCGAGTGTTCAAGATCTCGAGCCTCGGCGATGAGGCGGAAGTCTATTAGCTTTCTTACATCTTTGGCGAAAAATGTGATGCTTTTTACCCCTCCGGATACAACATTTTCACACGTTTTCAGTGTCTTTGCGCCTAAAGTTGGCTCATGTCCCTGATACCCGATGTGCCTGCGGTGGTCGTCCTGCTTCATCTGGTTGCGCTGGGCGCGCTCGTAGCCAATAGCATCATCGTCACTTTCCGGCGTGGTGTGCTCCTGCGGCAACTTCAGCAAGACGAGCAGTAAATCAGCCCCTAAAGCCACCGGACCCTCCGGTGGCTTTGACATTAGCCTCGCTCCCGCTATATCCCGATCACGCCCTCATGGCCCGGATCTTCTCCTGCGCTACCGCGCGCATAGCGTCGCGCGTTGCGCGGTAGACAGCGCGGTGGTGGGGGGCCGTGCCCGAAGCTTCCCAGGTTCGCCGCAGTGCTCGGTAGAGCGCAGAACCGATATTGACCTTGACCACGCCGCAGCGCCGGGCAACACGTAAATCTTCTGCCGTTACGCCGCTACCCCCGTGCAGAACGAGGGGGGAGGCGAGGCGCTCGGCAAGCCTCCCCAGTAGGGCCGTGTCGAGGTGTGCGTCGTGTCCGTGCTCCGAACCGACCGCGACGGCGATCATGTCGGCGTGGGTTTCATCCCGCAGCCTGAGCGCCTCATCTGGCTCCGTCAAGTCATCCGAGCCGCTGAAACTTTCGGCGGCGACCTCGAGTGCTGCACCCTGCGCGTGTGCGACTTCGCCAAGACGCTGTGCGCGCTCGATCACGGTCTTTAGAGGTAATCCCGCGCCGTCGAACATGACCGACGAAAATCCGGCCCGCAGGCAGAGGTAGGCAAGCTCCAGGCTCGGCCCATGATCGAGGTGCAGCATGACGGGTACGCTGAGATCCTCGGCGAAGGCGCGGACGAGGGCGACAGTCTCTTTAGGCGGAAGCTGCTCGAGGTCGGTCGGGTAAGTTTGCAGGATGACCGGGCTACCCTCGGTTTCGGCAGCTTCCAAACAGGCCCGGATCATCTCGGCGCTGCACACGTTGAAGGCCGGGAGCGCCAGTCCCTCGGCGAACGCCTTCTCGATCAGCGTGCGTCCATCGGCAACAAAGGGCATCAGAGATCGACCTGGAAGTGGTGCCCCGAGATGTGCATCCCTTCGCGCAGATAGAACTTGTGCGCGGCAAAGCGCTGTACGCCCGAGTCGAGGTGAAGCTGCGCGCACCCTGCCTCCTTGGCGAGTGTCTTGAGAAAGTCCATGAGCGCCTTGCCCTGACCTGTGGAGCGCCCCTCGCTACGCGTCACGAGGTCGTAGACGTACATATATTTTCCCCACGCCAGCGCCTCCTCGATATGAAAGCCGGCAACGGCCACCACCGATTCGCCCTCCTTGGCGTAGGCGAGTTCATAGCCTTGCGCCTCCCGTTGCCGCTCGACCTGTACCAGGAAATCTCTTTCTGATAGGTGCGTGCGCAGCTCGAGCATGACCGGGTAACACGCGAGAATTTCGGCGTCGGTGCGGGCGATGTGAATACTCATGGAGACCTCTTTTGCTGGGAAGGCGTGGCGTTTCGTCGTGCGTGAGCTAGGTTAGCATGTCTCTATGGCGCTCTATCTGCCCCCTGAAGAACCGCCCTTTGGTCCCTGGCGTGTCGTGTCCCTCACGGCGCTCGCCGCGCGCGTTGCCGGTGAGGGACCAGGGCCGCGCATCGTAGCTATCGACGGGCGCAGTGCCGGGGGCAAGACCACCCTGGCCACGCGGCTCCATGAGCACCTTTCTGCTTCGGCGCTCCTTCACACCGACGATATTGCCTGGCATCATTCGTTTTTTGGCTGGGCCGACCTCTTGCTTACGCATGTGCTCGAGCCCGCGCGAGCGGGAGAAGCTGTTTGCTATCGCCCGGACGCTTGGCAGGCGCGAGGCCGGGAGGGGGCTATCGTCGTGCCGGAGGGCACGGAAGTCGTTTTGCTCGAGGGCGTTGGCGCGGCCAGGCGTGAACTCACGCCCTTTATCGACGCGGTCATCTGGGTTCAGTCGGACCTGATCGCCTCCCGCGCACGGGGGCTCGAGCGCGACGGCGGCGACGCGGCTGTCGCCTTTTGGGACGAATGGATGGCGGCAGAGAGGCCGTTCCAGGCCGAGGAGCGTCCTTGGGAGCGGGCGAACATTGTGGTGTGCGGCACGCCCATGCTCCCGCACAACCCAGAAACGGAAGTCATCGTTGCCGAAGCTCGAGCCTAGAGCCCGCCCCGGGCCTCGGCAAAAGCCATGACCTCGTCATGGGTCGCCATGAAGGGGGCGCAGCCGTGAGCGGTTACGACGATGGCCCCGCAGGCGTTGCCGAGGCGAGCACTTCTGTAGGCGTCCCAGCCCTGCAGCTGCCCGTAGATAAAACCACTGGCAAAGGCGTCGCCCGCTCCCAGGACGTTATAGATCTCGACCGGGAAACCGGGCACGTCTCGGCGCTCCCCGGCGCGTGTATAGAGGCTCGCACCCGCCGAGCCACGCTTGACGACGAGCAGCTCGGGGCCGTTCGGGACTGCTAGGAGAGCCTTGATGTTCGCTTCGATATCGCCCCGAATGATCGGTGCGGAGATCTGCTGCTCGCGGATCTCGATGTCCGCAGGATCGGTCAGCATGGCGGCGTTGATCTCCTCTTCCGTACCGAGCGCGACTGACACGTTGGGTAGGAGCGCCCGCACCGTGACGCCGAAAGCTCTGGGGTCGTGCCACTGATCGGCGCGAAAGTCGATGTCGAGGAAGACGGGTTTCCCGGCAGCCCGGGTACGCTCGGCAGCAAAAAAGGTAGCGCTGCGACTCGGCTCCTTGGCCAGGCCAGTCCCGGATACCTCGAGCGCCCCGGCGTCTTCGACCCGGGCCGCCAGCACGTCGTCGATGGTGAGCTCGATGTCGGCAGCGTTATCGCGGTAATAGACGAGCGGGAAGGTGTCGGGCGGCTGAATGCCTAAAACTACCGCGCTGCTGCGGTGGCCTGGCTTGCGCGGGATGAAGCCCGTGTGAACACCCTCTTTGCGCAGGAACTCGAGGATGAAGTCGCCAACCTTATCTGCCCCGACAGCGCTCAGCAGGGCTGTCGAGAGTCCAAGTCGCTGCACACCGACAGCGATATTGGTGGGCGAGCCGCCGACGTAGGCAGCGAAGCTCCCGATCTGCTCGAAAGGTGCGCCCACGTCGTTGGCGTAGAGGTCGATACTCGACCGGCCCATCGTGATGAGGTCGAAAGATTTGTCTACGGGGGTGTTTGTCCTAGAGGTATCAGCCACGGTCGTCTCCGGTTCGGATGGTTATGGCTAAAACTCTACCTCGAGGCCGTCATACGCCGTTTCGAATTCGGGTGTGTCGCCCGCCTCGAGTCGGTCGAGAAACGCCTGCCCCATGTGGGTAAGGATGAGGCGTTTGGGGCCGAGTTCCTTGAAGCGAGCCCGCAGCGTCGCGTAGTCGAGGTGCTGCCCGGTGGGCACGTCGTAGGTATAGGCGTCGGAGATAAACAGGTCGGCGCCCTGAGCGAGCTTGGGTAGTGTGTCGGTCCAGACGGTATCGCCCGTGTACGCGAGGATTTTATCGCCAAGCTCGAAGCGCAGGCCCGTGCAGGTAATTGTCGGGGCGTGCTTGACGAGGTGCGGTGTGACGCCGATACCCTCGACGACGCTGTGAACGTCCGGGGGCAGCTCGAGCACGTTCAGTTCGAAAGGCAGCTTCAGTTCGGTACCGGGAAACAGAGTATCGATGAGTTTGGGCAGGTGGCTTTTGAGGCCCGGCGGCCCGGCGATGGTCAGCGGTTCAGTGCGTTCGTAAACGAGGGAGGCCTCGAGCAGCAAGAAGGGCAGGCCGCCCACATGGTCGCCGTGCAGGTGTGTGATGAAGATCAGGGGGATGTGGCTCGGCTCGAGGCCACGTGCCTTTGCCGCTGCCATGGCTGTCGCGCCAAAGTCGATCATAAAGCGCGTCTCGCCGTGCGTCACATAAAAGCTGGTCGTGAAGCGTCCGCCGCTGGAAAAAGCGTCCCCGCACCCCAGAAAAGTCAGTTGGGCACTCATAGGTCTACAGTACTCTGCGACGTGTCGAAGCGTTGGGTCAACGGTCAGGCTTTCGTTCAGGCTGCCAATCCCAGAGTCTTTGCCAGCGCATGGAGTCGCCTGAGCATGGCTGCAAGCTGGGTCGCGGAAGCTCCTGTCAGATACGTGGGCCAGTAGAGCAACCGTGAGCGCAGTTCAGCTGCCTGAACCACACGTTCGATGTCGGCCAAGGGAACGGAGCGCTCGAGATGGTCTCGGTATGCCTCTAGCAGTTTTCTGTAGGGAACGTGCGCACCCGATACGGACGCCCGCTCCAGAAGAAAGGCTATATCCTCCGGACCACGCCCGATACGAACTTCCTGCCAATCTGCCCATACCAGGTTGTCTGCCGAATCGATCAGGACATTGAGAGTCGTGCAGTCGCCGTGACAAAGCGTCACAGGCAGACTTTCGGTGAAAACCTGGATCTTACCCGCTTTGTCGATTAGACGCTCCAGCCAAGCAAGTTCGTGGATGGTCAGCACGTGGGCAAAGCGAGAGTTTTTGTAAAGTTTGTGCCAGGCAGCGCGTGCAGCCTTTGTTACTTGTCCATCTGCCATCTGGTTGGCATCCTGCGCGAGCCAGTGGTGTCTTGCGAGTGTCTCGGGAGCGTCCCAAAATGTTCCGTGGAATTGGGCAAGTTGCTCTATAGCCTCGAGAAACATCTTCGCGGTCCACGCTTCGGGTTGAGGAGAAGGCTGGAGAGCCTCTATCAGAAGGGCAAAACCCTCAGTGCCTTGGTAACTTGCCCGAATGTGTGGGACGCGCAAGGGTATTTCAGATGCGAGGTCACGGTAAAAAGCTAGCTCGCGCTGTGCCCGGTTACGCACGCCAAGCTCGCTCGAAGCAGGCACGACCTTGAGAACGGCTGCCCCGGACCCCAGCTCGAGCCGGGTGGTCGAGGCTCCTGAAAGGCCAGCCTGAAGTGGACGGCTCCCCAGAACCTCCTGCGGGGCAATACCCAGCTCTTCAAGAAAAAAGACGATCTGCGCGGCTAGAGCTGGGTCATCGTTCATCTTTAGAGCGTGGAAGCCCAAAAGGTAGAAGGGACGCCCTCCCCGAGGAGACGGCGCAGGGGGTAGGGCTCGAGGCCAAGATCGGTCAGCGCCGTGACCTCGGCCCAGAAAAAGGTCAGATGCGCCTCGCGGGAGAGGGGCGCACACCCCTCTCCCAGCGTCGGCAGGGCAACCTCGAATAGGTGGTTCAGTACGTAGTGGACGGTGCCCTCCTCGTCTTCCCAGCTGTGCTCGACGAGGCCCTGGTACGCCCCGACCTCGGCGTGTAGCCCGAGTTCTTCGCCCAGTTCTCGCTCGAGGCTGCGGGGCAAACTTTCACCCGACTCGAGGTGTCCCCCGGGCAAAAAGGTGTTGTGAGAGCCCTTTGCCTGGGCCAGCAACACCTTATCGCCCTGCCGGATGATCGCCCGGACCAGGATGTGCAGCGGCGGCGCTAAAAGGTCCGCGACCACTCCTTGGGCCAGCGCTCGACGACGACCTTGGTCTCGGTGTAGAACTCGACGCCGTGCCGCCCCTGCGCGTGCAGGTCGCCGAAGAACGATTCGCCCCAGCCGGAGAAGGGGAAAAACGCCATCGGCGCGGCGACGCCCAGGTTGATGCCCACGTTGCCGGACTTGACGTTGTAGCGAAACTGCCGCGCTGCCGACCCGGACGACGTGAAAAGACACGCCTGATTGCCGAAACGGCGATTGTTGACGAGCGCGATGGCCTCTTCGATGCTCGAGGCGTGCATCATCGAGAGGACTGGCCCGAAGATCTCCGTGTGGGCGAAGTCGCTCTCGGGGCGCACGCTGTCCATCACGGTGGGATAGAGGAAGTAGCCGTCCTTGAAGCCGTCCACGTCTTTGCCGCGACCATCGACGAGGAGGTTGGCACCCTGCCGAACACCCTCGTCGACGAGACCTTCGATGCGGGACTTGCTCTCGGCGGAGATGACCGGACCCATCGTTACGCCCTCGTCCAAGCCGTAACCGACCTTGCGACTGTGGGCGTCGGCGGTGATGCGCTCGGTAAATTCGCTGCGTGCGTCACCGACCGTGATGGCGACCGACGTTGCCAGGCAGCGCTGCCCCGCGCAGCCGAAGGCCGAGTCTGCCAGAATGCGCGTGGTCATCTCCATATCGGCGTCGGGCAGGATGACCGCCGGGTTTTTCGCGCCCCCCTGACACTGCGCGCGCTTGCCGCTAGCGGTGGCGCGGCTGTAGATGTACCGGGCGACCGGCGTCGAACCGACGAACGACACGGCTCGGACGTCCGGGTGATCGAGAATCGCGTCGACGGTTTCCTTGCCGCCGTTGACGAGCCCCAGCACGCCCTTGGGAAAGCCCGCCTGCTCCGCGAGCCGGTAGATGAGCTGCGTGGTCATCGGAACTTTTTCGGACGGCTTGAGGATAAAGGCGTTGCCGGTGGCGACGGCGTAGGGCAGGAACCAGAGCGGAATCATGCCGGGGAAGTTGAAGGGCGTAATGGCCGCGACGACGCCGAGCGGTTGCCGGAACATGTGCTCGTCGATGCCCCGGGCGATGTCCTCGTTGTTGTAGCCCTGCATCAGCGTGGGCATGCCGCACGCGACCTCGATATTTTCGATGCCGCGCTGCATCTCGGCGTAGGCCTCCTTATAGGTCTTGCCGCATTCGTTGGTGATGGTCGTGGCAAGCTCCTTGAGTTTGGCCTCGAGCAGCGCCTTGAGTTTGAAGAGCGGCTGAACCCGTTCGGTCACGGGGGTCATGCGCCAGTCTTTGTAGGCCGTGAGGCCCGCCTGAACGGCCCGGTCGACCTCGTCCTGGTGGCTCGCCGGGGCCGTGGCGATGACCTCGGCGGTGGCGGGGTTGTGGACCTCGAGGTCGTCGGCGGCTTGCGGGCGTTCCCACGCCCCGCCGATATAGTTGAGGAGTTCTTCTCGTGCTGCTACTGTCATCTCGTCCTACCTTCCCGTCCCGCTGAGGGGCAGTTTCATACGGTCCTCCGCACCTTCCCAGGCGTCACGCACCCAGGCCAGCCTCGGCTCGTCCTTGGCGATCCATGTAGGCGTTTCACCCGCTAAAAAGTTGAGGTAATAGGCGTCGTAGCCCGGCGCCGCCACGACTGGGTGGTAACCCTCGCGCACCAGCACCGTATCGCGGTGCGAGACCAGCAGGCGCTCGTCCAGGCTGCGGTTGTCGGTGTAGAGGCGCTGCATGGCCCAGCCGTCCTCGGGGTGAATGCGATAGTAGTAGACCTCCTCGAGGTCTACCTCCTCGGGCGGGTTCTGAATGTCGTGCTTGTGTGGTGGGTACGAACTCCAGTTGCCTGAGGGCGTGTAGACCTCGACGCAGAGGAGGTGCTCGGCATCTCCCGGATCGAGGATGTGGGTAATCTGCCGGGTGACGTTGTGCCCCCCGCGCATCTCGACCTTGACATCTTCGGGCGTGATGAAGCGGGGCGAAAGTTTGCCGGACGCCGGAGCCGAACCGATGGCGAACTCGAGCCGCCCCGCCGCGCTCAGGCTGAAGTGCGTGTCCGGAGGCAGATAGACGGCGTGTGGTAGTCCGGTAAAGACGCTCTGCCGCCCGCGCACCTCCCACGATTCCCGTTCGACGACGACTTCTGCGTCGCCGGAGAGGAATACGATGCAGAGTTCGCGGTCGCCGCTCGGGGCGCTCAGCATTTCACCTGCTGAGAGCGTCCGAACCTGAAAGCCGAGTCTCTGCCAGCCCGCCCGGGCCGGTGTGATATCGGTTTGGAGCGGTTTGTCCGTCACTGCCTTGACGATGTGTTCCATAGACCTCCATGTTCTCTTGTCGAAGCCTCGTACCCGCTATTGTACGCGTCTGCCTCCCGCAACGACGCGACAGCGAACGCGTTTACAGACCGAGACCGCGCAAATATTCACGGCTACGGGCAGCACTTTCCTGTGGCGTCCCGAGGCCGGGCAGCATGTCCTGTTCGACAGTGATCCAGCCCTCATAGGCTAGGGTGCCAAGTGTGTCCACGACCTGTGTAAAGTCGATGCAGCCCCGGCCAAGCTCGCAAAAGACGCCGCGTCCGATGGCGGTTTTGTAATCCCAGCCCTCCTGCCGCGCTGTCGTTGCAAGGGTCGGCTCGAGGTCCTTGAAATGCACGTAGTGGATGCGGTCGCGCCAGCGCGTGAGCGCGTCTGTCACCACGCCCGCATCGTTGGCACCGCTGCCGTAGAGGTAGTGCCCGGTGTCAAACACAAGACCGATGAGGTCTGGGTCGGTCAGGGCTAGAAAGCGTTCGATCTCGTCCGGTGTTTCGATGTATCCGGCGCAGTGGTGGTGAAAGACGGTCTTGAGGCCGGTCTCGTTCGTCACTGCCCCCCCGATGCGGTTAGCGTTTTCGGCAAACGTCCGCATCTGCGCGTCGCTCAGACTGAGGTCCGGTGTGACGCGCCCGGCCTTCTGGAAGCGCTCCGGGTTCTCGCTATGCCGATCGGCCAGCACGAGGTAAGGCTGCCACGCCGGGTCGCCCAGATTGGCAACGCTTTTTAGCAGATGGGCAACGGTCAGGACTCGAGCCAGCCCTTCCCTCTGTGCCGCCGGGTCTGCGAGGGACACGTCCACATAGGCCCCCAGCATGGTGAGGTCGCGGCTGCTCAGGGCGCTCCGAAGGGCGTTCGGGTCTGTCGGCATGAAGCCGTAATCGCCGAGTTCGGTGCCCGTGTAGCCCGCCGCCACGAGTTCGTCGAGCATGGTTTCAAAAGACAGGCGCTCGGACTCGTTCATGCCTTCGATAGTGCCCCATGAACAGGGTGCGTTGCCGATACGGAGCTTGGCGCTCACAGGTAGCTCCCACTGCTCGAGGTCGGAATCCCGTGCGCCCGCCGCTCAGCTTCGGAGACCATATGAAACGACTCGCGCAGGCTGCGTTCTGCGTCCAAACGTGGCCTGAATTCATGCCCGATGGTGGCGTTCGGGCGTACCTTCGTGAGCGCCTCGAGGACCGCCGGGTAGTTGATCTCCTGCGAGGCGTCCGGCTCCTGACGTCCGGGATTTCCGGCGATGTGATAGTGCCCGAAGTCCGCGTGATGCGCGTCTATCGTGTGAATGAGGTCTCCCTCCATGATCTGCATGTGATAGATATCAAAAAGTAGTTTGACCCGCTCAGAGCCGACGTTGTGCACGACCTCCACGCCCCAGGCTGCGTGATCTGCCTGATAGTCCGGGTGGTCTCGCTTACTGTTTAGCAGCTCGAGCACCAGCGTCACGCCCGCCTCTTCCGCGAGTGGCGCGAGAAGGCGAAACCCCTCGGCGGTGATCGCTGCGCCGTCCGTGTCATTGAGTCCGTTACGGTTGCCGGAAAAGCAGATGAGTTTGGGAATCTGCCAGCGTTCGGCAAGCCTGAGGGCCGCTTCGGTCTGCTGAATGATCTCCGCGTGATGCTCGCGGTGATTGAGGCCGACCTCGAGCGGTTCGTGCGCCCGGTGCGTGGTGATCTCGAGGCCCATGTCCCGGGCAACCCCGAAAAGGCTCTCGTCTAGAAGTTCTACGCCGTCGAAACCGATCTCGGCGGCTCGGCGCAGCAGCGTTTCGGGGTCGGTGGCGGCAGGAGCGAAGCTCCACCAGGTGAAGGATTGTTTCAGCATCAGAGGCCAATCTGCTTGAGGGCGGCCTGGGCTAGAACGGTTTTAGCTACATCGAAAGTCACCGCACCGCCCTTTTCTTGGATAAATCCTTCGGCCTTGGTCCAAAGATTTTCGTTTTTGGCCGCGCTCAAGAATTCATGCCCATCCCAGGTAAGACGCGCAGGAAGCCGCGTTGCGGTACGAGGATTTACTCTTGCTTCAATCAACCCGGCTTCTTCTGGAAGCTTTACATGTTCTGAGACCACTTGCTTTGGAACATCTGTGAAATCTGGTTCCACAAACATGTTGCCGCAGGAAGCCTTTTCTTCCGTCTGAAGCAAAAGCTGTCTGGCTAACTCCATGTCCCGCTTCACGTAATCTCCGACACCTCCACCGGACGGCCCTCCTCGAGGCTCTTCTTGGCGGCGAGCGCCACGCGCAGGGCTTCGACAGCGGCGTCGGCACCCGGTGCAGGCGTCTGGCCTGCATGTACCGCGTTCACGAAGGCCTGAACCTCGGCCCGGTAGGCGTCGCGGAAGCGTTCGATGAAGTAGTAGATGTAGTCGCCCTGCACGCCGCCTTCGCCGTAGCGCCAGACGGGCGTGGCGCGCTCGGCTTCGGTAACGAACTTGCCCCGTTCTCCGTGAACCTCGACGCGCAGGTCGTAGCCGTGAACGGTGCGGCGGCTGTTCTGGATCACGCCTATGGCGCCGGAGGCGAACTCGAGGGTCAGGATGCTCGTGTCGATGTCGCCGTGCTTCTCCATGTACGGAGCTACCAGCACGCGACCGAGGGCTGTGACCCGCACGATATCCCCGACCATGAAGCGGGCGATGTCGATATCGTGGATGACCGAATCGAGGTAGATGCCGCCGGAGGTCTCGACGTAGCTCTCCGGGGGCGCTGCCGGGTCGGAGGACTGGGAGCGAAACATCTCGGGCCGCCCGAGGTCGCCTGCGTGAATGGCCCGTGCAACCTCGGCAAAGCCTGTGTCGAAGCGGCGGTTGAAGCCGATCTGGAAAGGAACGCCTGTTTCCTTGACGACCTCGAGGGCCGCCCGCGTTTCTGGCAGGTTGAGCGCCACGGGCTTCTCGCAGAAGATGGCTTTGCCTGCCCTGGCTGCCGCCCGAATCTGCTCGGCGTGCAGCGTGGTGGGGGAGGCGATGAGGACAGCGTCCACGCCGGGATGCTCGAGCAGCCCATCGGCCTCTGTAAAGGTTGCAGCCCCGCCGAACGCGGCTTTTTGCGCCGCCTCGGGGTTGGCGTCCATGACTGCTGCGAGGTGGGCGCCGTCGATGGCTCCGGCGATGTTGCGGGCGTGGAGCGCACCGATGCGCCCTGCACCCAGCACGCCGAAACCGAGAGATGAAGTCTGTATCAACACGTCAATCCTTTATTTGAAGAGGGTTTGCCGTTTCCGGTCCTGCTCGTACTGCTCGCGTTTTTGCCGCACGCTGTCGGTCTCGGAGACTTCGGCGATAGGCACGTCCCACCAGCCGCCATAAGCGTAGCCGCCGACGCGCTTTTCCGGGTTCGTTTCGACCACCACGACGTTCACCCCCTTACGCGCCCTGGCCTCCGCGAGTGCCTCGCGAAAGTCGGCCTCGGTACGGGTAAAGACGGCGTGCGCGCCCATCGAGGCGGCGTGGGCGCGGTAATCGACGGGAATATAGGGTCCGTCCAGCCTGCCCTGCGGGTCGCGGTAGCGCAGCTCGAGCCCGAAGTGCGGGGTTCCGGTCGAGCGTTGCAGGCCGTGAATACTCTGATAGCCGTGGTTGTCTACCAGAACG
>JBMDWS010000044.1:0-8295 GCA_048594695.1 Truepera sp.
TCGGCAAACACGGCAGCGTCCGGCACGTGCAGGTAGATCATGTTGGTCTGCACCGACTCGAGCGCGACGACGACCCCCGGCAGAGGCGCGAGACCCTCGGCGAGCGTCCGGGCGCGGGCATGATCTTCGGCGAGGCGCTCTGTCATCGTCTCTACGGCTACGAGCCCCGCCGCTGCCACGACGCCCGCCTGCCTCATCCCGCCGCCCAGCATCTTGCGGTAGCGGTGGGCCTCCTTGATGAAGTCCCTCGAGCCGAGCAGGACCGTCCCAACGGGCGCACCGAGCCCCTTGGAGAGGCAGAGCGACACCGAATCGAACGGCGCGCAGAAGGCCGCGAGGTCGGTGCCGAGCGCCGCGACAGCGTTGAACCCCCTGGCTCCGTCGAGATGAAAGGGCAACCCCTCCTCGCGGGCCAGCTCGCCGATCTCGAGGCAGTGCACGAGCGGCACGACCGTTCCGCCCGCCTTGTTGTGGGTGTTCTCGAGCACGATGAGCCCGGTCGGTGCCTGATGCACGCTGCGGTGAATGGCTGCCCGCACGTCCTCTACCTTCGGCACACCCAGGGGCGCGGGTACGGTTCTCGGCAGGACGCCGCTGATGACCGCCATACTGCCGAGTTCGTATTCGTAGACGTGCGCGCCTTCGGGCATGATGACCTCGACGCCGCGCCGGGTGTGGGCGGCGATGGCAGCCTGATTGCTCATGGTGCCGCTCGGCATCAGCAGACCCGCCTCGAACCCGGCCCGCTCCGCGAGGCGTTCTTGCAAACGGTTGACGGTCGGATCTTCGCTGTAAACGTCGTCGCCGACTTCGGCGTCAGCCATCGCCCGGCGCATCTCCGGCGTGGGCTGCGTGAGCGTATCGGAACGCAGATCGATTGCTTTTGGCATGGGCTACTATACGCCGGTGACACGTTTCGGGCCGTCGGTGTCCTTACGCTTCGATTTTTCTGGGACTGCGCCGCTGGCGTTTGCCGACCCGCTCAGGGTCATCCGGGCCGACACCCTCACGGAGGTCTTGCCCGCCCTGGAAGCCGTACAGCGGGCCAGCGACGCGGGGTACTACGCGGCTGGCTACGTCGCCTATGAAGCCGCGCCCGCCTTCGACAGCGCCCTGGCGGCGCACGCGCCGGGCACGGGTACGGGTCCGCTCGTCTGGTTCGGCATCTTCGACACTCCGAGGGCTATCCCGGCACCCGTAGGGTCTGCAGCGAACCTCGAGGGCTGGACACTCGACACTCCCGAAGCCCGCTACGCCACCAACATCCGGACCATCCGGGAGCAGATCGCCGCGGGCGTCACCTATCAGACGAACTACACCGTGCGCCTCCACACACCGCACGTACCCGCCGACCCCTACGCGCTCTACGACACGCTGCGAACCCGGCACAGGCCGCCCTTTGCCGCATTTCTGGCGACGGGCGAGCAGACCCTCCTGTCCCTCTCCCCCGAACTGTTTTTCCAGACCGAGGGGCAGCGCATCACCACCCGCCCGATGAAAGGGACAGCGGCGAGGGGCAGATTTAACGCGGAGGATGAAGCGCGGAAGGCAACGCTCCGGACGAGTCCCAAGGAGCGCGCCGAAAATGTGATGATCGTGGACCTCCTCCGTAACGACCTCGGCAAGCTCGCAGCGCCCGGTTCGGTTAGCGTTCCCGACCTCCTGACGCTCGAGACCTACCCCACCTTCCACACCCTGACCTCGACGATTTGCGCCACGCTGCCCAAAAGCGCGGGCCTGCCCGACATCTTCCGCGCACTCTTTCCCTGCGGTTCGGTCACGGGCGCACCCAAGGTCAGCACCATGCGCCTTATTCGCGATCTCGAGACGAGCCCCCGTGGGGTCTACTGCGGGGCCATCGGCTACGTCTTACCGGGCGGCAACGCGACCTTCAGCGTGCCGATAAGGACGCTGGTGCTAAGCGAAAACGGCGCGTCCTACGGCGTTGGCAGCGGCGTGACCTGGGACTCGAGCCCGGAGGCCGAATACCAGGAACTCGCGGTCAAGGCCGCGCTCGTTACAGAGCAGGAGCCGGACTTTCGCCTGCTCGAGACCCTTCTCTGGGATGGTAGAGATTTTGTGAGGCTCGAGCGGCACCTGACACGACTCACCGAGTCGGCAGCGTTTTTCGGGTTCAGGCTGGATACAGGCGCAGTAGAGGAAACCCTGCGGACACACGCACGCCTCTACCCCGGAGAACGCCGACGCACGCGGGTGCTCGTGGACCGGAACGGGAGCACGACCGTCGAGAGCAGCCCGTTCACGCAGACCGAACGCCCCTTGCAGGTTGCCCTCGCTCGGGCACCCATCGACAGCCGCGACACCTACCTCTTTCACAAGACGACGCGCCGAAGCGTTTATGACACGCGCCGGCAGGACGCCCCGAAGGCCGACGACGTGCTGCTCTGGAACGAGCGCGGCGAACTTACCGAATTCACCATTGGCAACCTTGTCGTCGAGCTGGGCGGCAAGCTCCTAACCCCCCCCCGCGACGCCGGACTCTTGAACGGGGTGATGCGGCAGGAGGGGCTCGAGGCCGGACAACTCATCGAACAGACTCTCTACGCCGAAGACCTAAAACGCGCCGAGCGCATCTGGCGCATCAATAGCCTGCGCGGCTGGCAAGAGGTCGAAAAGTCCGTGCTGGCGGGCTTAAAGCCACCCACCCTGATACTCTGACGGTAGCGCACGAACACGGAGGTCACGATGAACCTGAGCACTTTGCAAGCCTGGGTCCGGAGAGGCAGCACCGAGCGCCCCATTGTCTACGGGTCCGGCACGGAGATCATGCTGGGCATGACTGAGGAACTAGGCGAAGTGGCGACCGAGGTCGCACTCCCATGAGCAGATTGGAAGCAACGTATACTGGCAAAGAGACCCCTCGAGGG
Source organism: Truepera sp. (assembly GCA_048594695.1). Lineage (GTDB taxonomy): Bacteria > Deinococcota > Deinococci > Deinococcales > Trueperaceae > Truepera. The sequence continues at coordinate 2,889 of JBMDWS010000044.1, forward strand.
AGCGCCTCGCCGAAGAGATCACCCATCGGCTCAACACCACCCTGGCGCTCGCCAACCATTACAGTATCGATTTGCAGGAGGTCTACCGGAGGAGGGGCGTGGACTGACGACGATTATTTAGCCCACCCCGTTAGATAAACGACACACGAACAGCCACCGTTTTGCAGTAACCGATGATGGTCAAGTCCCCCCGCAGGTATGTGACGGCAACAGTCAAAACGTATATCGACTTCTCTCCCCTCAGGAAGCAAGAAAAGTCACTTCAGACGATGTCGTAACAACGTTACAGTATCGGCATGACGTTACAAGGAAATAACGACGCTTCGTACGCGGCAGCTTTGGCTGAAAGCCGCGAACTCCAGCGTCGGGCTGTCCTCGAGGCCGCAGGCCGCATCCTCACCGAACAGGGGCCTTCGGCACTCACCATGCGCAACGTCGCTACGAGCATCGGCGCGTCGACAAGCGTGCTCTACACTATGTTTAAAAGTAAAGATGGGCTCGCCGACGCCCTGTTTATCGAAGGCTTCGACCGTTTACAGCAGTTTTTCGATACCATCCCCGATTACCTCTCCCCCCTCGCTCGCGTCCTCGCCATCGGGCGCGCCTACTTCGAAAATGCGCTGGCCCACCCGCACTATTTCGGTATCATGTTCCTGCAGGTTATCCCTAATTACGAGCCGTCGGAGGAAGCGTCCGAGCACGGTATGCGCACCTACGGGATGCTCGTTCAAGCTGTCGAAGCCTGTATCAATGAAGGCGATTTTCCTCAGGAACCTCCACGACACATCTCACTCTCGCTGACCTCAGCCGCACACGGCGTCGCGAGTCTTTATCTTGCCAACAGATTGCGCAACCTCGATACGGGCCGACCTGATCCTGAGCTGGCCCGCGCTGTTTTTGATGCAACCTTCGGCGACCTCGTCGCGGGAATCCAGGCCAGGCGCGTGCCCCGAGCCACGAAGGAGGATGTTTAGACCTTAATATCTACATCTTTGCCTACGATCCGACCTGAGTCATGCACTTAACCATTAAGGAGAACCGTCATCATCACGCCTGCCTTCTACCGCTTTCGTCATGATTTGCCGCAGCTCTCATGGAAGTAGCCGTTACACAACTGATTACCTTGGCCCTGTCGAACTTTACCGTCACGTGCCTGCTCATAGGTTTTCTAGCCTCGGCTCTGGCCCTTCTTAAGCACCGACACCACCTGACTCGACAAGCTGTCGTCGAGACACTCTTCGCGTACTATCTGTTTTTCTCTCTCGGCGTCGCCAACCTTTACAACTTCGTCATGCACGTTTTCTTCGGTGACCTTACCGCGCAGTTTATCGGCTGGGCACCGAGTCCCTTTCAAACCGAAGTGGGCTTTGCCAGCCTCGGCTTCGCTGTGGTCGCTTTCCTCGCGTGCCGTGGCTCTTTTGGCTTACGGCTTGCGGCGGTTCTGGCTCCAGCTTGCTTTCTGCTGGGTGCAGCTGTGGGCCACCTCGACCAGATGCTTCGTGCGGGCAACTTTTCTCCCGGTAATGCCGGGACGGTCTTCTACACCGACTTGCTCATCCCAATCCTTGGTTTCGTGTTCCTCGGGCTGCAAAAGCGCATGTCACCCAACCAGCCCTCGGTGTCTCAGGGCGCCATGACTTCACACGCCACGTCATCAAGGCTATAGCCCGTCTCACTTTGCCCTAGGCAAGGGCTGCGCCACTGATCTCCTGCACCTTCTCGTCTTCACCTGTTACGTACACCAAGGAGTTGCACATGCATAGGTATTTCTCGTATACACACCCAGCGCTTCTAGCCGGACTTTGTACCCTAGCTCTCACGGGATGCGGCGCACAGGATACAAAACAGACCACTTCCTTGACGGGCCACTGGCATGTGGCTCTATCCCCGACCGAGGGCAGCACGGACGGTCAGGATGTGACTCATGAAAACGTCTTACTCACTGAGCAAGACGGTCACCTGATCGGCTCTGCTGAACCTTTTCACCTCGAGGGAACCCGCGATGGAAACCAGGTCGACCTTGTCGTTAGTAAGCTCGACCATAAGGGAACGGTACTCCAACACGCCTACATGAAGCTGACACTCGAGACGAGCGACAGCCTGTCAGGTATTGGCTATACTCCTTTGCCCATAGACAGTCCATCTCAGGCACAAAGTATGGCTCGGCAGGTAAACCGCGCTGGCCTGCTTGCTGCGCAGCAAACAAGCACGCACGAGGTCTACAATGTAACCGGCGAACGCGTTGGGGAGCTACCACCTGACACCAACTCCGGGAGTGCCAAGATCGAAACGCAAGACGCTGCAGATGTTCTCGAAGACATCTGCAGCGCGATTGACAGTCTGGCCAGCTCCGCCATAGGCTTTGTTTCGGATAACGTCTTCCGGCCCATGGGCGGATGTTGGGACGACATCGACGGCGGGGGATTCTACGCTTTCGGCAGTGAAGGGCCAGGAAGTACTTTGCCCGCTTGGACCCAAACCTACTACCAACCTATCGAGTGGGCCCCGTGCACCTCACGCTCTTACTCTTTTAATATTTCCTACGGTGGCTCGAGTCTGGCAGGACAGACCGCGGTAGAGGTGATCAACGAGGATTTTCCACAGTATGCGGACTGGTTTGCCAAGCTGGGCTTCTCGTCTGCCTCGGACGCCCTCGAGGAAGCCGCGAGCTTTTACGACGCCTACGGCGACTTCGCGCTAGCTGCTGCGGTCAGCACGGTAACAGGCAGCGTATCGCTCTACCTGATCATGCCGAATGCGGCGATTGTCATCGCCGCACAAAACCACCCGTTTATCGAAGCAGTTAAAGGTGAGCTTTCAGGGGGTGCAAGGAATGGCAACTTCTATTTCTTTGCGGGCCCGAACGTGACCGACCAATTTAACCTGCCTCGCTCCGTCGTTCCCTGCAATGACGTGAACGGCGTGGTGTTCGCTTATCTCGTCGGTACAGCGAATGTGATCTTCGACTAGACCCGCGCTGAACCGGTCCCCGGGGGGAGCCGTGGCTAAAGGCTCCCCGAGCCCCTTGCGACATTGAGCGTTCATACCGACATACAGCGCCAAGCAAGTAGCACGGAAAAGCCGCCGATACTAAGACTGAACGCTTCGCCCCTCCAGGGCAGGCGCTTAAGCACCTAACGATCTATCTCCACATGTAATAGGTCCGGACGCTGAATTCTCCGATACTCGGCCTGAATGAGTATTCTCTAGCGCCCCATTTCGATGACGCTCACACCACGCTGGGCAAACTGCCCCATCGCCTCGAGTTCTGCGCCCGCATCTTCTAACCGCACTGTCTTGGCGATGAGTTTTTTGGGCTCGAGCCCCCCCGCCACAATCCTCTCCAGCATCGCTGGATAGGTGTGTGCGGGCATCCCGTGCGAGCCGTAGATCTCGAGCTCTTTCGAAATGACCTCGGTCCAGGGAAGCGGCACAGCCTTCCCCTCCCCGATCAGCAGCCCAACTTGCACATGTCGGCCCTTTTTGCGCAGCGACCGCACCGAGTTGCGGCTCGTCGCGGCGCTACCGAGGGCGTCGAGCGACACATGCGCACCACCTTCCGACAGCTCCCGGACTTCCTTTACAGGCTGCGCCGAAAGAACCGTGTGCGCCGCCCCGAAGGCTTCAGCCAAGGCTAGCTTTTCAGGGTCGATATCTATGGCAACGACCCGGCATCCGAGGGCAGCCGCGATCATCACCGCCGACAGACCCACGCCGCCACAGCCGTGGACCGCGACCCACTCACCCGGTTGCACCTTAGCCTGCGCGGTGAGCGCGTGAAAGGCCGTCATGAAGCGGCAGCCCAGGCTTGCCGCTTCGGCAAAGCCGAGAGCGTCCGGCAGCCGCACCAGATTGGTCGCTGCGTAGGGTAGCGCGACGTAGTCGGCAAACGCACCCCAACCGCTAAACCCGGGCTGGTACTCGTTGTCGCAGAGGTGGGTGTGCCCTTCATAGCAAGTTGGGCAGACGCCGCAGCCACAGCAAAAGGGCACCGTCACACGCTCGCCCACCGAGAAGCCTGTCACACCGCGCCCGAGTTCGGCGATGGTCCCGGCGAGTTCGTGACCGGGCACGTGGGGCAGCCGGATCGTCGGATCGTGCCCCATCCAGGCGTGCCAGTCGCTGCGGCAGATGCCGCAGGCCTCGACCCGGATCACGACCCCGCCCTCTGGCGGTGCCGGATCGGGAACGGTTGCGACCTCGAGAGGCTCGCGAAAGGCGTGAAAACGGGCGGCGCGCATAAGGTGAGTTAGTCTACCGCAGCGTCATCTCGAGCCTGGTCAGATCCGTCTGGTCAGGGGTCGAACGTTACAACCTCACATCCCCAAAAAAGTTTGCGCCAGAATCCTGCCCCGGCACCTATCGAGCCACGCAGGCGATGCTCTAAACTGCGCCAGATGTGACGTGTAGAACGATCTTTGTGAGGTGAAGCTGTGGAAGCGTTTTTTCTCGGTGTGCCGGTAACCATGCTCGTTTACGCCTTCGTGCTGAGCCTGGGTGTGTCGGCGCTGGGCTTTCTGCGGGTCGACTGGTTCGTCAGCCTGGGCTATGGGTTTTCTATCGTCGCGCTGGCGGTTTTGTTTGGCGTCTGGAACCTCGGCGCGCTGGACGTTCTTTCCGCCGTCCAGCTCCTCCTTCTGGTCGCTTACGGCCTGCGCCTGAGCCTCTTCTTGATCCAGCGCGAGCGGAGTGCCAGCTTTGCCCGTGAGCTCGAGGCGTCCAAGGAGCGCAGCCGACGTGTCGTCGGTCCGCTCAAATTGACCATCTGGGTGAGCGTCGCGCTGCTCTACGTCACCATGGCCTCGCCCAGCGCGCTCGTCCTGACAGCCGGCGGATCGGTGAGTGTCAGGGTCATCGGTGTCGCCCTTATGATCGCGGGCCTCCTGACCGAAGCCCTGGCCGACGCGCAGAAATCGGCAGCCAAAAGGCACAACCCGAAGGCTTTTGTTAAAACTGGGCTTTACGCTGTCGTGCGCTACCCCAACTATTTCGGTGAGATGCTCTTCTGGCTCGGGCATTTTGTAACGGGTCTGACCAGCTACAAAAGCCCGGCCGCCTGGCTCATCGCGACGGTCGGTCTTGTCTGCATCCAGCTGGTCATGCTGGGTTCAGCGCGCCGCCTCGAGCTCAAGCAAGCCGAGCGTTACGGCAACAACTCCGATTTTCAGCGTTATGAACGGGACGTCCCGGTCCTTTTCCCGCTACTGCCCATCAAGTCGCTCAAGAAGCTCAAGGTGTACCTCGGCTGAGGGGCTCGAGGATAAAGAAGTAGACCAAGAGCCATAACAAGCTATTCCCATTCACCATCCCACGACTGACTTTGCGCTATAACACGCTATGAAAAAGCTAGCTTTGATGCTCCTCGTGGCTGTGCTTGCTACCGCCTCGGCGCAGCGCCAGACGGGAA
>JBMDWS010000440.1:0-3294 GCA_048594695.1 Truepera sp.
CGCCCAGAAGGGTTGGCCCCGGCGCGGTGTAGTGGTACGCCCCAAAGGGAACACCCGTCGTATAGCCGAGCCACTCGACCCCCAGCCCAAACCCAAAGGACACGGCGAAAAGGAGCCACGCCTTCGCACCGTAGCGAGCGTGAGCATAGCCGAACACGCCCAGGGCCAAAAGCCCCGTGCTGAGGTAGGCAAAAAGCGCGAAACGCTCAGGAAAAAGCGGCGTCGGCACCATCGACACGGCCCAGAGGCCCAGCACGGCCCGCCACCAGCTCACGCGGCGTAAGGCCAAGAGCCGCGTCAGTACAGCACTCTCGGCAGCGAGCATCATCCCGAACACGACGAGCAGGTTGGTCAACAGGAAAAAGAGGGCCTCCTCGAGCGGCAGCCCTAAGACATGCACCCCGGTCGAGAGCTGCGGCGAAATCCACCAGATGCCTGCCGAGAGTGCCAGCCGATCGGCCAGCCACAGGTAGAGGGTCGGCAGAGCAAAGCCCGGCAGCAGAAGCCGCCAGCGTGAAACCAGCACGTCGCCCCCGATGCCCCACTGCAGCGCCAGCACGGGGGCTGCCCAGGCGGTGATGAGGCCATAGTAGGTGCCCCGCTCCGTGCCAAGTGCCAGCACGCCCGAAGCCGCCAGCCCTAGCCACAGGAGCACCCCGACGACCCGTAGGCGCACGCCATTTCCGGGGGCTGTAGCAAGCTCATGCATTGACATTCGCCGCTGAAGCAGCAAGACCCAAAAGCCCGTGATCAGCGTCTGGACGATAAAAAACAGGTATTCCTCAAAAGGCACCCAGCCGAGCGTGAAGAGAACGCGGCCCGCGCCGTAGCCCCACACACCCCGCGCCACCAGATAGTTGTCCCAGGGCGTCGTGTAGACGAGAGCCAAAAGGACGTGTAGACCGAGTGCGACGAGCCCCGCACGCGGCACCCGTCCGGCAGCTCGAGCACGCCAGGTCAAGGCCCCTAAGAGCAGCAGCGGCGGCAGCGTAAAAACGAAGTGAAACTGAAGGTAGGTCACGGGACGCGCAGATACATCCCGGCGGACTCAGGCAGTTGGGCACGGGTAAAGCCAAAGCGTTCGTAAAATGCAGGCGTGCCGTGGTCCGCCATCAGGCTCACATAGGCGCTACTGGGCGCGTGTTCATGAATGTAATCCATGAGCGCCGTCATGATGCGCCGACCGACGCCCTTATCCTGATGCTCCGGCAGTACGGCGATGTCCACGATCTCCAAAAAGCAGCCCCCGTCACCGATCACGCGGCCGATACCGACAGGCTCAGCACCGAAAAAGACCACAACGCCAAAGAGCGAGTTCTTCAAGCCTATCGTCGCGGCCTCTACACTCTTGCGGCTGAGGCCAGCACCGAGGCGAATGCGGATGTAATCTTCAACGCTCGGCAACTGCACCCTGACCTCATAGTGGGCTACATCGTCCGCCACGCTAAACCCGCTTCCTTTCCAGATCTTTGAGAACCACCCGCGCCGCGTTGCGCCCCGACGCACCCATGATGCCCCCCCCCGGATGCGTGCTCGCGCCCGTCAGGTAGAGCCCCTTCAGATGCGTCTTGTATTCCGCCATCCCTAGAAAAGGGCGCAGCGCGAACATCTGATCGAGGCTCATCTCTAGGTGCATCACGTTGCCCCGGTAGAGCCCCAAGTGACGCTCGAGCCATTCAGGATGCTGAAAGAGCTGCCCGACAACCTTCGCCTTGGTGCCCGGCGCGTAGACCTCGTAGGCGTCCAGAATCCGCTCGGCCACCTCGTCCTCGATGTCCTCCCAGCGTGCCCCTCGGGCCAGTTCATAGGGAAAATACTGCGCCCATAGCCACAGCACCTCGCCGCCCGGTGGGGCCAGCGTGTCGTCCACGGCTGAAAAGCTCATCGCCACAATGGGTGGGTCCGAGGCAGGTTTGCCTGCCAGATAGTCGCCGTAAGCGGCGCTCAACTGCGCCCGGTCACGGCAGATAAGGCCGAGCGCCCGCCGCGCCGCGTCGCCGGGGTGAGCGCTGTAGCGTACGGGGGCGTCGAGAGCAAGGCGCAAGATAGCCCCGAATCCGTTCCCGACGCGCATGGATTTGCTGTTGTGGGGGCGGTGCGCTTCGGGGATGAGCTTGCCGAAGGTTTCCAGGGCGTGCGTTCCGGCGATGACGCTGCGGGCGGTGTAGGTCTGCCCGTCGACCCGAATGCCGGTAGCCCGGGTGCCCTCGAGCAAAATCTCCTCGACGGGCGCGTTGACAAAAATCTGTCCGCCGTGCGCCTCGATGTGACGCTGCAGGGCCTGCGTGAGCATCCCCGAGCCGCCACGGGGCCGGGCCATGCCGCCCTCGTGATAGAGCGGTTGCCAGAGAACGAAAGGCGAGGAGAACGGCTCCGAGGGCGGCGGGCCGGACTGCGCCGCCATCCAGACCAGGGGCGTCTTGACCCGCTCCTCCCGAAAATAGCTGTCGACAACCTCGCCGTAGGGCTTGAGGATCATCGGCAGCGCACGCTTCCAATCGCCCTTGATGGCCTTGCCGAAGACCATTTTCTTACCGAGGTTGAGCGGGCTCGGGGTACTCAGGAAAAGCTCCTTAACAGCTTTCCCGAAGGGCCGCCAGTCGTCCATGAAGCGGGCGTAGGCCTCCCCCTCGCCGGGGTAGGCGCGCTCGAGGCCGTCGATGGTTTCCTGCTCGCTGCGATAAAAGAAGACGCTCTCGCCGTCTTCATACGGTGCAAAAAAGAGCGGATCGATGTCGATATACTCGAGGCCATAATTCTCCAGGCCAAGCTCCTCGACAATCGGGGTCAGGCGAATAAGAATGTGGGCGCTACCCCCCAAGTCGAACTTGTAACCTGGAACGATCTCTTTGGTCGAGACCGCGCCGCCAACGATATCGCGCCGCTCGAAAACCCCGACCCGGTACCCGGCCTGCGCGAGATAAGCACTTGTAATCAGTGCGTTATGGCCCGCACCGATGGTGATGACGTCGAAATCCGGCACCCTTTATCCTATAGCAGCCTCGTTACGCTTGCCTACACGCATTCTCACGGTTCTAGGGTGCTCCTCGTAAGCGATACGCCTGATCGACGTGGATTTTTCGCATCCCGGGCTCGAGGCTGTTGGGGATCATCTTGTAAGAATTCAGTCATAGAGATTTAATTAAGATCATGAACCAGAGGGATCCCCACCCTCGGAGGCTGAGAGACCTGTTCCGTCATTTGGGCGCTTGGGAACAGGAGGAGCCAGTAGCGCAACCGGCCGAGGTGAAACTCCACCTCAAAAAGGCAAAAGACACGTACTGAGCTTAGGCT
>JBMDWS010000441.1:0-21090 GCA_048594695.1 Truepera sp.
CAGCGTGGCACCGGTCGGGAAGATGTCTGCGCCGGTGATCGAGCCGTCACCACTCGTGTCGACGCCGACGTACACGGTCTGACCCGCCGCCAGATTTGGGAGCGTGGTCGCCCAGGGGCCAGTTGCGCTCGTGGCGTAAAGGACCGGCGGGGTTCCCGTGAAGCCGCTGGTGGTCGCCGAGATGGAATCGAACACGGTGGGTGAAGGAAGCGGGTCGCTGACCTTGACGTTGGCGACATCGGCGTCACCGATATTCTCAGCAACGATGGTGTAGGTCAGGGTATCGCCCGGGACAGCCTCGGTTTGGTCTACCGCTTTCGTGACTTCGATAGTCCCGGCAATCACTGTGGTGATGTCCGTCACCGTTATTGGGTCGCCCTCAACATCTCCGCTCGGCACGTCGTAGGTGGGCGTGGCAGTCAGCGTGAGGTTGTCGGTGTCGCCACTCAATGCGGTGGTCGGGATCGTGACCTGAACCACGACGTTGGCCGACGAACCGGGCGGGAGCACGAAGCCCGACACGTTTGTGATGGGTCCCAAGGGAATATCTTCGGGATCGTCGAGGTCGCCGTCACCGTTGGCGTCGAGGCCGTACAGGTAGTCCCAAGCTGGGTTTTCCCCAGCGGCGGTCAGGTCCACGGTAATATCCGTGTTGCTCGTGTTGGTGGCGGTATGCGTGTAGGTGACGGTGCTGCCGGGGGTTGTCGTCTGGTCGGGGTCTTCATCGAAGGTGAACCCCTCGGTCAGGGCAACCGTAACCGTGTTGGTAAATGTGGCGGTCACAGCCGGGTCGCTCTGGCTGGTCGCCGTGAGCGGCACGTCATAGGTACCGGGCGTGGTTCCAGCAGGCACCGTGACGGCAACCACCACGCAGTAGTTCTCTCCGGCAGCCAGTTCAGGTGTCTCAGTGATTGGAGTGGTGCCGTCGGCAACGCCGTCGCAGTTCGCATCGGGGAAGTACTCGACAGTCGTGTCAACGGGCCAGTCCGGGTCGAGGGTGGTGCTCAGGTCGTAGGTGTCCAGCCCGTTCCCGGTGTTGGTCAGCTCGACAGGCATGGTGACGGTCGTGCCGGGTTGCGTGGGGAAGTCTACCGGGGCGGGGCTTGGGGCAGTGGCTTCGTCCGCATCGCCGTTCCCGAAGAGGATACCCGGGACCTCCGTGACGTTGGTCGTGGTGGTGTTGGACGACTCAGTTTCATCCGGGTCACCCGCGTCACCGTCGCCGTTGCCGTCGAATGCGCTGGTCCCGGTGTTGTCATAGCTGTCGCCCTCCGCGGCGATCGTGGGGACCGTGGTCTGGAAGGAGAAGGTGTACTCGAGGGTCGGTGCGTCGATGTCGTTGAGGCGCGTGCCCGCAGGGAACTGGATCAGCAGGCCCACAGCGTTGACACCGCTCGCGGGCTGGGTCGCGGTCCAGGTCGCGCCGTTGGTCGTGGAGTAGAGCAGGACAGCAGTACCCGTACCCGCAGGGGTGTAAGAACCCGTGAGGCTACCCGGCACATAGGTCAGGGCGTCGTCGAAATCGTCCGTGAAGAGGATGCCGTCACGGGCCGTGCCGTCCACCGTCGCGACGCTGCCGACGGCGAAGGGGCTCGAGCCCCCGACGTTTTCGCCTTCAAGCGTGTAGGTCAGGAGATCGCCTGGGGCTACATCGCCGGTCGGTGTCACGGTCTTCGTCAGGGTCAGATCGGGGAGCGTTAGCGTCGTGACCTGCGCCCAGTTGGTACCGTCAATGGTCAACTCATCGTAGGTAGGGTCGCCTGCGGACGTGCCGATTGGCTGGACGTTGATGACGCCGTTATTAGGTGCGTTAGCGGGTACAGTGCCAACCAGCAAAATATTCGCGGTACCACCCGATGCGAGATTCGTGATCTGTCCCCCAGTCAACAACTCACCGGGATCGGGTACACCGTCGTTGTCCAGATCCTGATAGAACTGGACGTTCTCGAGTTCTAAATCATCGAAATCTGCAACGAGCGTAATGTTGTCCGCAATGTTTCCGAAGTTGGTCACGGTGTAGGCGAAGACGACCTGCTCACCCGCGGCAGCCGTTTCCGTCTGACCTGGCACGGCCAGTGTACCGTTCGGTGCGATCTCGAAGCCGTACACGGACTGCACGGTCGTAACAACCGTATTCGAGTCGACTGACGTTGTCTGACCAGCCGAATCCGTATAGGTTGCGGTCGCCGTGTTACTGATCGGCGTGCCCGCAGGCGTGGGGACAGTCTGTGCGAAGGCGATACCGCCAAGCGCAAACATCAGAAATAAAATTGAAAAGATAGTTTGACGAAGCCTCACGTGCTGCCTCCTTGGGCCGGCGGAAATACTAAGGTATGGAACGCTGTCGAGCACGGCGTCATGTCTCACTTCGCATCCCCAGAGTGGTGATCGGTATTTGTTGATGGTCTCCTCCTAGGTAACTGACCTGCCCCGAAGCACTCTGGCAGACTTCGGGGCATCATTTGCACTAGAACCAAGCATGGCGTCTGATCGACCCGGCAGATATGAAAAACGCCACACAAAAGTGTCTCGAGAGGCAAATTTAGCAAACAAGATAAACTCTGCTTTTTCGCTCTGTAGTCGGAATAATACAATATTTTGCACGTTTACATAATTTTTAATATAAACGTTTTCACATGGATCGAAGAAGGAACGGGAGGAATACGGTCAAGACTCTCCAGATGACAGAAAGCACAAAGGTTAGCGCTTTACACTCATAAGCATGAACGCCGTCTCTTCTGCCGTGTCCGGCTTGGGGCGCACCTTGAACCACGACCTCCTCGAGCTGAGCGGCGTCAGCGTGCGACTGGGCGAAAAGATGGTCTTGGGCGGGGTGTCACTTGGCCTGAAAAGCGGTGAGCGAGTCGGGCTGGTCGGCAAAAACGGGGTCGGCAAGTCCATCCTGCTCCGGCTGCTCGCGGGGGGGCTCGAGCCCGAGGAGGGTCGCATCAGCCGTTCTCCCGGCCTGCGGCTGGCCTATAGCCCACAAGCAGACACACAGTCCCAGGCTCCCTGGCGCGGCACCGTCTGGGAGGTTGCCACGGCGGGCCTCGCCTATGCGCGCGGGCTCGAGGCCGAGTTACGGCAGAGCGAACACGCTCTGGGCAGCGACGCGGCACTAGAGCGCTACGCCGAACTGACTGCCCTCTACGAAGCAGCCGGGGGCTACGAAGCCGAACACACCCTGCGGGGCTATCTCGAGCAGCTCGGTTTCGGCCCCGGCGACAACGCCCGCGACGTACAGACGCTCTCCGGCGGGCAACGCGCCCGGCTGGGGCTGGCGCAGGCACTCGCCTCCCGCCCGGACCTGCTACTGCTCGACGAACCGAGCCGTTACCTCGACCTGCCGGGCAAAGCCTGGCTGGGAGAAACCCTCCGGCGCTTTCCCGGTGCCCTCGTGCTGGCCTCGCACGACCGCGCCCTGCTCGACGCCGTTACGGGCCGCACGCTGCACATGGTGGACGGCACGCTGACGAGCTACAGGGGCAACTACAGCCGCTTTCGCCTTCAGGCTGACCATGCGGCAGCCCGCGCCCTGCGCGAAGCCCGGCGACTGGCGCACGAACGGCGCTCGCTCGCAACCCGCGCCCGGCAGCAACCTACGCGCTCAGCGCGGCGCAGTCTCGAGCGCCGCCTCGAACGCCTCCCGGCGGCCCCAACACCCGTCCCCGGTGAAAGCGACCCCGTCCTGACGCTGGGAGTCACGGACGGTAAACCCGGGTCCTTGGTGCTCGAGGCCGAGAACCTGAACCTGACGCTGGGAGGAAAGGCTCTCTTACGAGATGTGTCCTTACGCCTGGAGGTTGGGGACAAAGTGGCGCTCGTCGGTCCCAACGGCAGCGGCAAAACGAGCCTGCTGCGGCTGCTCACGGGCGATCTCGAGCCGGACCCCTATGAACCGGGATCCTATGAACCGAACCCTGCCAAACCGGATACATACGGAACACACGGGTACAGGCCCGAACCCCGCCTGAACCTCAGCCGAGGCGTGAGACTGGCTTTTTTCGATCAGCACGGGCGCGGCCTCGAGGACGGCCTGCCTCTTGGCGAAACCCTGGAGCGCAGCGTTTCCGAAGGGCGAGCCCACTCCCTCCTGGCCCTCGTCGGTTTGACAGACGCCTACACCCAGACACCCGAAACGCTCTCCAGCGGTCAGCGTGCCCGCGCCGGACTCGCGCAGCTCATGGCGGGCGGGGCCAATCTACTGCTGCTCGACGAACCCAGCGAAGGGCTGGATATCGGCAGCACTGAGACGCTCGAGGCTGCCCTGCAGGACACCTCAGCCACCGTGCTCCTCGTCAGCCACGACGCGGCGCTCATCGAGGCAGTCGCCACACGGGTGCTGGGCCTCTCCGAAGGACGCTTGCTCGAGTACCGAGGCGGACTACCCGGGTACTACGCCGGAACCCTGCGGCTCGAGCCGGACCTGTCCAGCCCCGGGGGTTCTGAACCTGACGACCCTGAATCCGGTATCCCTGGGGAGAGTAGGAGAACGGATGAAGCCGACACCGATATCACCGAACCCCGTTCTGTCACCGAGCTCGAGCGCCTCGAGGATGAAAGCGCCGCCATAGACGACCGCCTTTACGATCCGCTGAGCCTCACCGAACGCGAAAGGTTGCGGTTGGGGCGCCGTCTGCACGAACTCACGGCGCTGCGCGCCGAACGCTACGACGCACAGTTTCCCCCCCCTCTGCCGCGCTACCGGGTACTGGAGCGTGGACTGCAAATCACGACGGACGCGGATACCGTGCCTATCATCCTCGCAAACAGCCCCGGCGCCGCGCTGCACCTCTATATCGATGCCCAGAGCCGCGTCGCCCACCTCACGTTTCCTCCGAGCGCGGACGCGCCGCGCTGCCTCTTGCCGTGGGTAGAAACCGCACTCATTCGTGGCGCGCTGCGGCTGGCGTTCGAGCATCTCGAGGTGCGGACGCTGCAAGTCCAGGCAGAGCACGATCTGAGCCGCGCCGGGCTCCTCGAGGCGGGCGCAGGCTGGTGGGTACTGGACAGGGAACGCTACGCCGAGCGCGAAGGCCTGGTGCGGACGCTGCCACCTCCCGCACCAGGCCCAAAAAAGCGGCGCAGGCGGCGCCGAAAGGCAGGGAAAGCGCACGCGTAGGCGTACCCGGCTGCGCCTGACCGGATCCTCCAAAGCGGTTCCAAACTACCCGGAATCTCATAACTCTCTCCGAATGCATTCGCACAATCTCGCGGGAATACCTTAAGGTAAGCTGGTCCTCGTGCGCCGACTTTTGACGTTTGGATGGCTGGCCTTTTGCCTGGTCGTCATCGCCCTCTGGACTTTCGTTCCCCTCTCCCCAACCCTCGTCGACACCCTCTACACCCGTGGCCTCTACCGGGGGATCGCGGCGGTGCTCGTCCCGCTTACCGGTGCGACCGCCCTGCCGATTTTTCCTATCGTCGTCGCGGCGCTCCTCATCTGGTTCATCCTGAGTCGCTTCCTGCGGCGCGGGTCTAGAGGCAGCTTCGGACAGAGACTTCTGCACGGCCTCTACGGCCTCTTTATCGGTTTAGCGACCCTCTGGACGCTTTTCATCCTGATGTGGGGCGCAAACTACGCCCGGACGCCGCTTGAGACCCACCTCGACCTCTCGACCGACACCGAACCGTCCATGCTCGATATCATCTCGCTGACCGAGAGCCTCGGGAACGTCATCCGTCAGACCGTGACCGCCACGCCCGATTGGGACAGCGATCTGGGAGCGGCGCAAGCGTCACTGCGTGAGGTCACCGAGTCGCTCGAGGATCGCCGGGTCACGCTGCCGCGCTTTGTCAAGCGCACGCCGCCGGGCGTTTTGCTCTACACGGGCCGCGCCACCGGCATCACCGTACCCTGGACGCTCGAGGCCTATGTCGACGGAGCCCTTCCCTACCCGATTCAACTGGCAACGGCGCTTCACGAAAACGCCCACATCGCGGGCTACACGGGTGAAGCCGAGGCCGACTTCGTGACCGGCTTGGCAGGTCTCACCGCTGCCAGCGACTCGGTACGCTACAGCACCGCCCTCTCCCTCTTTGGACGCTCCCTGCAAAACCTCACGCCCGAACGTACCGCGCCAACCTACGAAGACCTGCCGGCCAGGGCCAAGCAAGACCTCGAGCGGTTGCGCCGAGCCTACACGGTACACCAGCCACCCCCCGCGATTACTGCCGCCGAGACGCGCATCTACGACCGCTACCTTCGGTCGCAGGGTGTTACGGCTGGCGTCGCCGATTACGACAGGGTATCGGTCTTGCTGATGGCCGCCCAGCGCGACGGCGTGCTCGAGTTCGACTGGGAAGACACACTCCTGCACCCACCCGAGTAAGTTCCACTGCTGCGGGGGGCGCCCCGCAGCATGACAAGGCTTCCGAACCGTTAGAGTAGGAAAACCATGCTGCCGCTGCTCACCCTTTCCGGTTCACCTTACGTGCAAGGTTTGGCCCACGCCGAAGCGCTGCAAGACGCCATTCACCACAACCTGCGCCTCTACTTTCACCGCTTCGAGCGGGAGATCGGTCTCTCCGCCGAGGAGGTGCTGCGGCGAGCTGCGCTTTACCTGGCGGCGCTCGAGCACCTCCATCCGGACTACACGGCGGGTATGCGGGGGATCGCCGAGGGCTGCGGGGCGAGTTTGCTCGAGGTGACCGCGCTCAACGTTCGCTACGAAATCCTCTACGACGCTTACGGCGAGCAGCAGCGCGGCATCGACGGCTGCACCTCGTTTGCCCTGACGCCGGAAAAGACGGGCGGGCCGCTGCTGCTGGGGCAGAACTGGGACTGGCTCCCCGAAGTCAAGGGAGCAGTGCTGCACCTCGTTCACGACGATCCGACGCATGAAGGTGCACCGGACGTGCTGGCCTTTACCGAGGCGGGAATCTTCGGCCCGAAGATAGGGCTTAACAGCGCCGGGCTGGGTCTCGTCATCAACGGCATGACCTCCTCGGACGACGACTGGTCCCGGCTGGCCCTGCCCTTTCACGCACGCTGCTACGACGCGCTGCGGGCTCCGGACATTGGGGCAGCCTGCGCCGCGATCTTGCGAGAACCCCGCGCCTGCTCGGGTAACTTTATGCTGGCATCGCCGCCCGCTTCGGTCGTCGACCTCGAGGTCGCGCCGCGCACGCACGGCACGCTCGAGCCCGAGGGCGGCGTCCTCGTCCACGCCAACCACTTCACGACCCCCGCCGTCGACGATCCCAACCTCGAGGAGCGCCAGGGTTCGGTCACACGCGAAGGGCAACTCAAGAGGCTTCTCGCCAGGGGGCGCGTCGACATAGAGACAGTACAGGACGACTTGCGAAACAGCGAGAATGCCCCGGACGCGCTCTGCCGCTACCCGGACCCGCACAAACCCGACTACGAAGCCTACGCCACGGTCGTTTCGGTCGTCATGGATCTCGGTGCGCGCGTTCTCTATATCAGCGACGGCCCGCCGGACCGGGCACCCTATCAGCGCGTGGCCCTGAGGCCCGTCGGGAACCCCTCATGAAGCTGAGTGGACGACTGGTCCTGCCGGGAGGCGTGGTGACGGGCAGCGTCGAATTCAGCGACACGATTACCCACATCACGCTGGTCGACGAAGTCTCCGGGACCAGCCCCGAGACCCCCTACATCCTGCCCGGCTTTATCGACACGCACGTCCATGGTGGCGGGGGCGGCGACACCATGGACGGGGCCGAAGGGGTACGCACGCTCGCCCGCTTTCACCTCGAGCACGGCACCACTACGCTCTACCCCACGACCATTACCAACCCCTGGGCAGCGATTCTTGGCGCCCTCGCCGGGGTCTGCGCGGTTCGCGCCGAGCGTGACCCTGAGCTGCCGGACATCCCCGGCGTTCATCTCGAGGGACCCTTTATCAGCGCCAAGCGCCTCGGGGCGCAGCCACCGGATACGCTCGAGCCCACCGCCGAGCGGCTCGCTGAACTTCTTGCGTTGGACGTCATCCGCCTTGTCACGCTCGCGCCCGAAATCGCTGGGGCCGAAGAGGCGGCGAACGCGTTCGTCGCGGCGGGTGTGCGGGTCAGCGTCGGGCACACAAGGGCC
Organism: Truepera sp.; assembly: GCA_048594695.1. Taxonomy (GTDB): domain Bacteria; phylum Deinococcota; class Deinococci; order Deinococcales; family Trueperaceae; genus Truepera. Next base: position 8,054 of record JBMDWS010000441.1, read on the forward strand.
GATTACGAGACGGTCGCCCGCTTGGCTCAAACCTTGCGCAGGTCGGGGGGTACCCTCGGCTTTACTCACCTCTACAACGCCATGGGGGGCATGAGTGGGCGCGACCCGGGCATCATCGGGGCGGCTCTCAGCGACGATGATGCGTACAGCGAGCTGATCCTGGATCTTCACCACGTCCACCCGGCAAGCTTTCTGAGCGCCCTGCGCGCCAAGCCCGAGCGGCTTCACCTCGTGACCGACAGCATCCGGGCCACCGGACTGGGCGATGGCCCGACCGAACTCGGGGGCCAACCCGTGACTGTCCATAACGGCGCAGCGACGCTTCCCGACGGAACGATTGCGGGTAGCACCCTGACCCTCGACCGCGCCCTGCAAAACGCCGTAGGACTTGGGGTACCCCTCGAGCACGCCAGTCGGCTTCTCTCGAGCGTTCCAGCCCGCTATATGGGTCTCGCCGACCGGGGCGAACTGGCGCCGGGAACGCGGGCCGACCTCATCGTCATGAGCGAGAGGCTCGAGCCTCTCGCTGTCTATGTGGTGGGAACACAAGTCTTTCGAAAAGCCCGAAACCAAGTGGGCTAAAGCTCTTTGCGAAACATAATGTTGAACTTAGATTGCGAATAACCTAGGCTACGATAAAAGCTGTGTGCGTCAAGCCGCTGAAGACCAGAGCGTAATCGTAGCTCACCATACCCTGCACCCCTCGACCAACTTTCGGCCTGTTGGATTAGCGCGGAACCAATACCCCGACGGCGCATTTTCGTATCAACAACTATGCCGCCAATTTCAGCGTATCCATGGGTTTCCAGCAGTCTCACACCGTAGACATGCAACCATCCCAAACCAGTGTTCTCGAAAGTGGCAACAAAAAATCCGTTATCAGGACCCCTGGCGAGGCGCTCGTAGCGCTCTGCTAAATCTGCAGCCGTAACAGGGTAACCTAGCTGGGCAGAGAGAGCTGCAACCCACCCAGCATCAGCTCGAAGCATGTTACGTATCTGCACCACAACCTGCAAGCTCAGGAAACGTTTTTCAGGCGCGGGTCGAGCACGTCACGAATCGCGTCACCAAGCAGGTTGAAGCCCACCACCGAGAGAAAGATGGCGAGGCCCGGAAATATGCTCATCCAGGGGTCGCTGAGAATCCGCTGGTAGCCACTGCGAATCATGACGCCCCATTCGGGCGCGGGCGGTTGCGCCCCAAGTCCAAGAAACCCGAGCCCCGCCACCTCGATAATGACTGTCCCGATCGAGAGGGTCAGTTGCACCATGATGGGCGACAGGCTGTTGGGCAGGATATGCCCGAAGAGGATGCGCGGCCCGCCTACCCCAAGCGCCCGCGCCGCCTGTACATACTCAGATTCGCGCAGGCCCAGAACCACTGCGCGGGTAATCCGCACGTAGGTGGGAATCTGCGTGATACTCACGGCAATCAGCGCGTTCGTCAGGCTCGGCCCGAGCGTTGCCACGATGGCGATCGCCAGCAGGATTCCCGGAAATGCCTGCAAGATGTCCATCAGCCACACCGTGATGAGATCGAAACGGCCCCGCAGATAACCCGTGACGAGCCCCAGGAGTACCCCGATGCTGGCCGAGATCGCGACTGCCGCGATGCCGATACGCAGACTGATGCGTCCCCCGTGCCAGACGCGAACAAGCAGGTCGCGCCCATTTTCGTCGGTACCAAAGGGCAGGGTCCAGCGACCAATCTCCATGTTGGCGTCTTCACTCAGCTCGGCGCGCTCCTCGGGCGTCATGGTCCAGGAGGGGGGCTCGAGCCGCAAGCGCAAGTTGCGGTCGCGCGAGGCGTCGTAGGGGCGTAACAAGGGCGCGAGGAGCGACATGATGATAAAGAAAAGTACGATGACGAGTCCCAGAACACCCGTTGGGTTGCGAAAAAAACGCCGCAGCGCGTCTCGAAACTGCGAGCGCCTGATGATCTCGGCCTCACCGCCGGAAAGCCGCACACCTTCTGCACTCATACGCGCCTCACGTGTACTGGATCCTCGGGTCGATGAGCGCGTAGGAAAGGTCCACGAGCAAATTGACCAGCACGAATACAAAAGCGACGAAAATGACGCCCCCCTGAATGACCGGATAGTCCCGCGCACTGATGGCGTCGTAGATCCATTTGCCGATCCCCGGCCAGGAAAACACCGTCTCGGTCAAGATAGCTCCCGAAAGGAGCGACCCGAACGATAGCCCGATCACTGTGACAACGGGCAGGAGCGCATTACGCAGGGCGTGCTTGTTGACCACGATCCGCTGCCGGAGACCCTTGGCCTTGGCGGTGCGAACGTAATCCTGTCCAAGAACCTCGAGCATCGCGCTACGCGTCATCCGCACGACGATCGCCAAGGGAATCGTCCCGAGGGCAATCCCCGGCAAGATGAGATGCTTGAGGGCGTTCCAGGCCACGGCGGGCTGTCCTCGCAAAAGACCGTCCAGAACGAACAGCCCGGTTATGGGCTGCAGACTCAGCGATACGTCGAGGCGCTGTGAAGGGGGCAACCAGCCGAGGTTGACTGCAAAGACGTAGATCAGGATAATCGCCAACACGAAAACTGGAAAAGAGATCCCCGAGAGCGCCCCGATCATCATCAGGGTATCGACAAACGTGCCCCGGTGAAGTGCCGCGATGACACCCGCCGGAATCCCGATGACGATAGCAAAGATCATGGCCATGAGGCTGAGCTCGAGAGTTGCGGGAAAGCGTCGAGAGAGACTTTCCCCCACCGGAATGCGGCTGGCATACGAGTATCCCAGGTTGCCAGTGAGAGCCCCGCCGACAAAATTGAAGTACTGGCTGTCGAGTAGGGCCAGGGGTCGTCCTGTTTCCTGAAGCGCCTCGAGGTTGAAAAAGTACGGCTCATTGAGCCCGAGCCGCTCGCGCAGGTCAGCCCGCGCTTCGGGTGTCGCGCGTTCGCCCAGGATCAGAAGTGCCGGATCGGCAGGAATAACACGAATAAGAATAAAGATGAGCAAACTTACGCCAATAAGGACAGGGATAAGACCAAGGATGCGCCGGACAATATACTGTGTCAAACGTTCCCCCCTCTAAAAAATAGTAGGGCCGGTGGTTGAAACCACCGGCCCCAGGGTATTACTCCGCCTTGCTGATCGTTGCGAAGGGGACCGTGCTGCCCATGGCGCTCGGCTGAAAACCTTCGATTCCGGCGCGTACGGCGTTGAGAACCGGGTTATGCACGACGGGGATCGCGGGCACCTCGTCGTAGATAATCTGGTTGATCTGCTGGTAGAGCTCAGCGCGGGCCGCCTCATCGGGTTCCTGACGCGCCTGGTCTAAAAGGCTCGTGACCTCGTCATTTTTCCAGCCGAAGTTGAGATCGCCTTCCTCCCCTCCGAAGAAGGTGTAGACGAAGTTATCGGGGTCGGCGTAGTCGGCGCTCCAGCCGAGCATGTAGAGCGGGAACTTGCCGGTGTTGTTATCGTCGAGATACGTCCCCCAGTCCTCGGTCTGCAGTTCGGCTTCGATGCCGACGTCTGCAAGGTAGGAGGCGATCGCCGAGGCGACAGGTTCGGGCGAGGGGAAGTACGGGCGCGATACGGGCATGTACCAGAACTCGGTCGAGAAGCCGTCCGCGACACCCGCGTCGCTAAGGAGCTGTTTGGCTTGCTCGGGATCATAGGCGTAGGGCTCGAGGTCTTCGCTGTAGCCGATCAGGCCCGGCGGGATGAACTGCGAAGCGACCTGCGCACCGTCTCCGAAGAAGGCCGAGACGACCTCGTTCCAGTCGACGGCGTGGGCGATAGCCTGACGCACGGCGACGTTTTCGAGGGGGGTGTTGGCCTGGTGCAACCCGATATAGCCGATATTGAGGTTCTCTTCTGCAGTGACGATCTCGAGGTCGCTGTTCCCTTCGATCGTCTCGCGGTCGTCGGGCGAAAGACCGACTGCGATATCGATCGAACCGGCTTGCAGCTCTGCCAGACGGGCGGTCGGATCTTCGATGCCTCGGAACACGAGCCGTTCGACTTTCGCCGGTTCACCCCAGTAGTCTGCGTAGCGCTCCAGCGTCACCGAGGTTCCGTCGATCCACTCGACGAAAGAGAAGGGACCAGTACCGACCGCACCGGCGACAGGCGTGCCGTAGTCGGCTCCCGCTTCCTGAATGGCAGCCGGGCTGTTGATCCCGAAGTACGACGAGGAGAGTGCGGCAGGCAAAAAGCCCATGGGGCTGTTGAGGCTCAGCTCGAGGGTGTAATCGTCGATGACCTTGGCCTCGTTAAGAACCGCCGTTTCATCGCCCTTGAACCCGCCGAAGACGTAACGCCAGGCGTCGTAGATCTTGCCTTCATCGCGGAAACCGTACTCAAAGGCAGGGTCGTTCCAGCGGTCGAGGTTGAACTTGACGGCTTCGGCGTTAAACGGCGTCCCGTCCTGAAAGGTCACGCCCTCGCGCAACTTGAAGGTCCAGACCGTGGCGTCCTCGTTCGAGCTCCACTCGGTCGCGAGGCCCGGCACGATGTCGGTGCCACCGGGTTCGACAAAGACGAGATTTTCGAGAATCTGGTAGGCCACCGTCAGCGAATTGCCATCGGTCGCGTCGTCGAGGCTCGAGGGCAGTCCACTGCCACCAAAGACCAGGGTCTGCGCGCTCCCCAAACCCAGAACCAATAACAGGACTAAACTCACCAGCAGTTTCTTCATACCACCTCCAGGGGATACAGCTGCACGGCGTTCGGTTTTTTCTGCTCACCCAACTCGAAACTCACGCACACCGTGCTGATGCCTGACGTGAAGTCTAGCATAGCCAACGCAGCAACTCGGGCGGCAGTACCCGGCAGCTCTCAGCTCGGTTTCAGGACCCCTTCGCTGAGGGTATAGCGAGCGTCCACATCACGCACAAGTCCCTCGTCGTGCGTAACCATGATCACAGCGCTCCCCTCCTCACGGGCGAGGTGGGCAAGCAGAGCGTACACGGCGCTGGCGCTCGAGCGGTCGAGGCTACCCGTGGGCTCGTCTGCCAGAACGACCTGCGGACGGCTGTAGAGGGAGCGGGCCACAGCGACGCGCTGCCGCTCCCCGCCCGAAAGCCGCTTCGGCAAAAAGGTGGCCCGCTCGGAGAGCCCGACACGGGCCAGAAGCGCCTCCCCCCGCGCTGCGTCGAGCCTGCCCGCAATCCGTCCCGGCAACGTGACGTTTTCCAGCACCGTGAGGTCTTCCAGCAGATAATGCTGCTGAAACACCAACCCCAGCCGCACCGCCCGCTTTTGAGCGAGCACGCGCTGGGGCAATTCGTCGATACGCTCGCCCCCCCAGCGGACTTCGCCTGAACTGGGCCGATCGAGCCCGCCCAGAAGATGCAGGAGCGTACTCTTGCCCGAACCAGAGGGTCCCAAAATGGCCACGACCTGCTCAGGATAGACCCTCAGGTCGACGCCTCGGAGGATGGGCAGCGTTCCGCCCGGCACGCTGAAGCTGCGGGTCAGGGCGCTGCACGAGAGGGCCGGTTCGGCGCGTTTACCCTCCGAGACAGGTGTCGGAATGGGTTGGGTCATGGGGGCCACTATACCGGGCTAGTGGCTTTTCTCACACGGTGTGGTACGCTTGAACCCGATGGCAGCCACCTTTTCTGTCTTGCCCCTTACCTGTCGGGACGCTTGTGTCTGACCTCGAGCAGTTTCTGGCGCAAGTTCCCCTCTTTAAGGGTGCGCCCGCACGGGCGCTGACAATCGCCGCGCAGGCCGTTCAGCCCCGCACCTTTCCCGCCGAGGCCGTGCTCTTTCAGGAGGGCGATAAGGGCGAGGTGCTCTACATCCTCCACGAAGGCATCGTCAAGCTTTATAAGATCGACCTCGAGGGCCACGAGAAGACGCTGGCAATCTTGAAGCCGCCGGAGTTTTTTGGTGAGATGGCGCTTCTCGGCGAACAGGGCCGCTCGGCAACCGCGCTCGCTATTCGTGAGTCGAAGATCTACCTGCTTTTCAAAGACGATTTTCAGCGGCTCATCAAGGACTACCCGAGTATCAGCCTGAACGTCGCCAACACCCTCTCGCAGCGGCTTCACGGGATGAACGACGAGGCCCAGATCCTCTCCTACAAAGACGCACAGGGCCGGGTCGCCTACGTCATCTTGCGCCTCTACTGGGGCGGTCTTATCGACTTCAACGATCAGGGTCAGGCTCTTTTGCGCCTCACGCATCAGGAACTGGCGAGCCTAGCCGGAACCAGCCGTGAAACGGTTACGCGCGCGCTCAAGGCGCTTGAGGAAGAAGCCGTGATCCGTACCCGACCCAAGGAAGTCCTGATCCAGGATCCCGACGGCCTTGAGGAGATACTGCACGGGATTCGCTAGCCCCCCGGTCAAAGCCATCCCTGCCCCGACGGGCGTCCGGCACCTTCAGATCATGTCCGAAGCTGCCGAGGACATCAACCGCACCGTTACAGCTCTCCACCGGGCCTACGGTCCCATTTTCGCGTTCGGCTTCGGGCCGCTGCGCTTCGTCTGGCTCATCGGCGCGGAAGCCAACCGGTTCGTGCTCGAGGAAGCCGCCCCACACCTGAGCCTCGGCAATGCATACTCTTTCCTGCGAACCGTCGGTGGCGACACCGCGCTCATCAGCTCGGACGAACCCGAACACCTCACGCGGCGCAGGCTGGTGCAGCCCGCTTTTCACCGCCACAAGCTCGCGCGACTCGACACCTCCATCACCGCGCGCCTGCACGACCTTTTCGTCTCCTGGGCGGGGCGAACCGTGGACCTCTACGCTGAACTCAAACACGCACTCCTAGAGCTCATCTGTGAAATTCTGCTGGGCGAGGCCGTCCGTGGCACCCTGCTGACCACCGACGTCGCCCGCATGATGGCCTTCGCCAACCTGTCCATGCCCACACAGCTCGTCAAGGTGCCCCTGCCCGGGACCCCTTGGACGAGGTTTTTGCGGGCCAGAAACCGCGCCGATCGGGCGCTTTTTGCCGAGATCAAGAGGCGCAAAGGGACGGGTGAGCTGGGGGATGACATTCTGGGCCTCCTGCTAGAGGCTCGAGACGAACACGGTCAGGGCCTCTCCAACCGGGAAGTGCGCGATCAAGCGGTTAGTTTGGTATCGGCTGGGTTCGAAACGACCAGTGCTGCGCTCACCTGGGCAGTCTACGCGCTGCTCGCTCAGCCCAACCTGCAACGCGAGCTGCAGAAGACCCTGGAGCGACACGACGACCCCCCCCTGCTGCATTACACCGTCCGGGAAACCCTGCGGCTCTATCCACCGGCTCCCGTCGGTCTACGTCAGGCGACCACCGAGCTGGCGTTTGGCGAGTACCGCATCCCCAAGGGGCACTTCGTCGCCTTTTCGATCTACGCCACGCACCGCGCAGAGGCGCACTATCACGACCCGCTCACGTTCGAACCCTTGCGCTGGGAAACCCTCAAGCCCGAACCCTATAGTTACCTGCCTTTCGGTGCGGGAAGCCGCTACTGTATCGGGGCAGGTCTGGCGACGCGGATCATCACGCTCGGGGTCAAGATGCTCTTTAGGGATTACCACCTGACGCCTGCGTGGCCGGAGCCCGTACGAGAAGCGGGGAACACCCTGCATCCGAAGGGCGGCCTCAGGGTCACGGTCACGCGCCGCCGCTAGGGACTCGTGAAAGCCTCGAGCCGCCGCTCGAGACCTTCTTTGACCGCAGGCCATTCGGTGTGGAGAATAGAAAACACCTGTGTGTCACGAATAAAACCGTCTTTCATCACCCGCTCGGCCCGCAGCGTGCCTTCAAAGACCGCACCGAGCTTTCGAATGGCCCGCTGGGAGCGTTCGTTTCGTGCGTCCGTGACGAGACAGACGCGCAGTAGTGCCATATCCTCGAAAGCGTGCCGGAGCATCAGGTACTTGCTCTCCGGGTTGACCGCTGTGCCGCGCACCTCTGGAGAAAGCCAAGTGAAGCCGACTTCGCAGTTGCGGTTGGTCGCGTGAATGTCGGCGTAGCGACTGGTCCCGACGACCTTGCCGCCAAACGTGATAGCAAAGGGATACGCCAGCCCCGCGTCCCGTTCAGAAAAAGCGCGGGCGAAGTAACGTTCGGCCTCCTCGAGGCTAACCGGCGTCGAGGTGTAGCGAAAGTCCTCCGGGTGTGCCTCGGCGATAGACATGAGCGGCGCGATGTGCTCGAGCCCAAGGGGCTCGAGCGTGACGAAACGGCCCTGAAGCGTGAGTGGGTGGTGCAGCACACAGAGGAGCATACCGCAGACGCTCGGCGTCTTTAACTGTGCGTCTTAATCGGCGGCGTGTTCCAAGCGCACGAACCGACCAGCTTAGCCGACTGTTAGATCCGCCGTTATCGGCGCAGCAGTTACTAGTAGCTTCGCGTGCAGGTCGAGCTCGAGCGGCACGATCTCGGCGTGTTCGATGGGGCGCGGCGTCCCCAACATGCTGCTGATGACGACGGCGTGCGATACGACGATGACACAGTTCAGATGTTCGTAGCGGCGCAGAACGTTCAGAACGCGCCCGCGCACCTCGTCCAAGCTTTCCCAGGTGCGCTCTTCGGGAGGTGGGGCGCGCCGCTCTGCAACCGGCACCCGCCGCTCGAGCTTGGGGGGTCGCTTGGTCGCGCCGGGCATTCGGCGCTCGCCGAAGGGGACAAAGCCGCTGTAGTAAGCGAGCTGCTGATTGGCGTCGCGGATGCTATCGTCGTCCATCTCACCGAGCGAGTCCTTTTGGGGCAGCCATTCGTGCAGGTCGTATTCGACGTGGAGCGGCTTGTCGATGGCTTTCGAGAGGCGCGCTGCCGATTCGAGGGCGCGTGCATAGGAAGACGTCAGGACCGCCTCGGCTTCCTCGAGGCGGTAATCGTTGGCGATGACCCCGATTTGTAGACGGCCCGCTGCAGTCAGGGGTGCAAAGGAGCGTGCGTGTCCGCGCACCCCGCGCGACTCGAGCACACTGTAGTCGGCTTCACCGTGACGAATAAAAAAGAGCTTCACCCTTCTCCTCATCGCGTTGGCCTAATAGGTGATTCCAGCGCGCACACGGCTGCATGGCGCAGCCTAGCATAAAGCGTATATATAGCGTCAGTCATTTGCATGTTCAGGGGCCCCGGCCTCCCCTTCGCAGGTCTAGAGGGTGAATTGTGGCCCGAACCAGTGCGGGCTCCGAGCAGGCGATAAAGCAGCCTAGCAGGGGTTGGGAACGCGCCCTATGCAATGCTTAACACCCCGGACTTCACATTTTGGGGATGCGATCTATGCGGCACGCCCCCGACAACAGGACCAGACGGGGGCCATACGTTAGAGTAAAAGCGTGTCAGGAATCGATACGCTCTACCGACAGGTGCTCCTAAGCGTCGCCGACGCGCCCCCCGTTTCGGCCTTCGTCAAGAAGCAGGGACGCAAGTTTGGTGTCTCGCGCTTCGTCGCGGGCGAGGCGCTGCCCGAAGTTCTGGGGGCCTCCCGCAGACTCCGCGCCGACGGCCTCGAGAGTATCCTCGACCTGTTGGGAGAATTCGTCGGTACCGAAGAAGGCGCAGCGGCGATGACCGCAGAGATTCTGGCGACGCTCGAGGCGCTGCGTCACGAACCGGGCGAACGCTACATGAGCGTCAAGCCGACCCAGCTCGGGCTGGGTGTGAACTTCGGTCTCGGCCTGGAAAACGCACGCCTCGTCGCCGAAAAGGCCAGCGAGGTCGGGGCGCAGGTCTGCCTCGATATGGAAAACGTGCCCTATGTGGACGACACCTTACGGCTCTTCCGCACCCTGCAGGATGAAGGCTACCGGCATATCTCGACGGTCTTGCAGAGCTATCTCTTTCGCACCCAAGACGACCTCGAGACCCTATTGAGCATGGACCCCAAACCCACCCTCCGCATCGTCAAAGGGGCTTACCGCGAGAGTAAAGAGGTGGCCTTCCAGGACAAGGCCACGGTGGACAAGAACTACCGCGACCTCGTCTATAGGGGGTTGGAGGCTGGCGCGAAGATCAACGTCGCCACGCACGACGAGAGCATCATCCGCGAGACCGAAGCGTTTGTTAGGGGCGCGGGTCTGAGCCCGGACCGCTACGAGTTTCAGCTTCTCTACGGCGTCAAACCTGCGCTGCAAAAACGCCTCGTGGCGAGCGGTCACAAGGTGAGAATCTATATCCCCTACGGCGAGGACTGGTACGGCTACTTCAGCCGCCGCCTCGCCGAGCGTCCGGCGAACCTACTGTTCGTAGTGCGGGGGCTTTTCGGCTAAGTTTTTGTCTATTTGTCTAAAGGAGCGTAATGGACCTTTTCGAACCCTACACGGTAGAACCCTATTCCGACTTTTCGCAGGAGAGCGTGCAAAACGCCTACCGGCTGGCCCTCGAGAACGTCCGGGGGCAGCTCGGGCAGGACTATCCGCTCGTTATTGGTGGGGAGAGGGTCACCACGACGCACGGGTTTCTCGAGTCCGTTAACCCCTGCAACACCTCTGAGGTCGTCGGGCGCAGCACCAAGGCCAAGCGTAAAGAGGTCGAGCGGGCCATGACCGCCGCCTGGAACGCCTACGCCGACTGGTCTGGATGGGATATGGCCGCGCGCGCCCGCACGCTGGTCAAACTCGCCGCCGTGATGCGCCGCCGCAAGTTCGAGCTGTCGGCCTGGGAGACCTTCGAGGCGTCCAAAAACTTTGCCGAGGCCGAAGCCGACGTCGCCGAAGCCATCGACTTCTGCGAGTACTACGCGCGGCAAGCCCTTAAGCTCGCTGGACCTCTGGAAACCTACGACTATCCGGGCGAAGAGAACACCTCCTGGCTCGTTCCCATCGGCGTCGGTGTGGTTATTCCACCCTGGAACTTCCTGCTGGCGATTCTGGTCGGCACGGCGGTCGGACCAGTGGTCGTGGGCAACACGGTTATCGTCAAGCCCTCGCCGGACACGCCGATCATCGCGCAAAAATTCATGGAGTGCGTCGAGGAAGCGGGCTTTCCGCCAGGCGTCATCAACCTGCTGACCGGGGCCGACACCGACATCGGTGACCTGCTCGTCGATCATCCGCGCACACGGTTTATCAACTTTACGGGGTCGCTCGAGACTGGCCTCCGGATTCACGAACGCGCTGCCAAGCTGCAACCGGGCCAGAAGTGGCTCAAAAAGGTCTACGCCGAACTCGGCGGTAAGGACGCGCTCATCGTGGACGAAACGGCGGACCTCGACTACGCTGCCGACGCCACTGTGGCGAGCGCATTCGGTTTCCAGGGGCAGAAGTGCTCGGCCCTCTCGCGTTTAATCGTGGTGGACGAGGTCTACGACGCGCTGCTCGAGAAGGTCGTCGAGCGGGCCAAACGTCTCTCCTTTGGAGCTGCAGAAGAGAACCATGACGTCAACGCGGTCATCAACCAGAAAGCCGTCGACAAGATCATGGGCTACATCGAAAACGGCAAGCTCGAGGCCAAACTCGTTTTGGGCGGCAACCGGGGCGACGAGGCGGGCTTTTTTATCGAACCCACCATCTTCGCCGAGGTGCCGCAGAGCGCGTCGATCGCCTGCGAGGAAATCTTCGGCCCGGTCCTCTCGGTCATGCGGGCCAAAGATTTTGACGACGCGCTGGCCATTGCCAACGCCACAGTCTACGGCCTCACAGGCGGCGTGATCAGCCAGGACCGCAGCCGTCTGGAGCGTGCTAGGCGTGAGTTCAACGTCGGCAACCTATACCTGAACCGCAAGATCACCGGGGCGCTCGTCGGCGTTCAGCCCTTCGGCGGCTTCAACCTCTCGGGCTCGAACGCTAAGGCGGGTGGCCCGGACTACCTGCGCCTCTTTATGGAGATGAAGACCGTTTCCGAGCGCTACTGAGTTCGGGAGCAGTCCACAGCCAAGCGGTCGCGGCGGCCCGGGCAAGCGCGAGGCTCGAGCCCGCCCCCGCAAGCTCGCGGTCGAGGTCGACCGGGCTCAGATTCGTCAACGGTTGGGCCGTCGGGGTGTCGCCTGCAAAGCGCATCGCGCTCCCTTCGGCTCGCCAGCGCGGCCACTGTGCGGGCTGCGCCAGGTGAAACAGCTCGTGACGCAGCGTCTTCGCCAGGCTGCCGCGCTCCGCCAGCACCCGGAGCCGTTGCACATGCAGCATCTGGAGGCTGCGGTCTGCGGTTCCGGCGACGTACCAGGGTTGCCCCGTCGCCTCGGTGTAGGCCTCGAGCGTCGGATAAACCCTCACAGTGACCTTTGACGGAAGCCGCCATCCTTCCTCCTGCTTCAGATTGCGGGCAGCCTCCTGCAACACCGCGAAAACTTCCGGCAGCCGCTGGCGGTCGGCGGGACTGGCGGTTTCGACAATGAAGCGCCCATCCGTCGCTCGCCGCCAGGGCTGGGCTAGCGCAAGGGGCGCGAGCAGCAGCAGGACCAGAGCCGTCAGCACCTTCATTTGGCGCCCTCCGTGACCTTAAGTATCGCCGCTCGCCCCGTGCCGCGCACCTCGGGCTCGTACATCAGCCACGCCTGCGTGGGCAGGGCGCTGAAGGTGCCCGGCGTCTCGGCCCGCAGGATGTAGGTAAACGTCACGGGTTCAGCCAGTGAGGCAAAGTAGTAGTCGACACGGGTATCCCGAACGTCGCGCCCGTCATACCAGTAGTTCCAGCCGTAAAAGTCCCAGCCGTAGCGCGGGCGCAGCCCCTCGACCCGGAACGCCGCATCGTCCTCGACAACGCGGTAGCCCGCCGGGAGCGGCTCGTTGACGAGAACATACCGATAATCGCCTTTAGGCTTGAGATCGACCGTCACCAGCACATAATCGCCAACCTGCGCCGCGCCTCCAAGAGGTAAACGCGTGTAACTGTACGTCCCCTCCCCTTCGTTGTAGGCCGGACTCAGGCGTTCGTAGCGGCGCGTCACAGCAAAGTCGTCGGTTTCCGGCACGAAGGTGTCCTGCTCGCTGAAGTAGCTCAGATCGGCGCTCAGATAGAGCGTTCCCGCCCCCGCAACTTCGACCTCGAGCCCGTTCGCCCCGTGCTGCACACCCGTCAGGGGAATCTCGAGGCTGTCCCTGGCTTGCCCTGCTACACGTTCCTGTGCCAGCTCTCTACCATTCAACGTGACCTGCACACTGTAGGAGCGCGCCGCC
>JBMDWS010000442.1:0-7070 GCA_048594695.1 Truepera sp.
GAGGATCTGCGCAAGATTTTTTCGTACGACGGTCAGACCTACGGCTTTGCCCGCGACAATGACACGACGGTCCTCTACTACAACAAGGACCTTTTTGACGCGGCGGGCGTCGCCTATCCGGACGACACCTGGAACTGGGACAAGCTCAAGGAAGCCGCTGCGGCCCTTACCACCAAAGACGGGCGCGGACGTACGGTTCAGTATGGTCTGGGGCTCGAGAAGAACAAGTACCCGCTCTGGGTCTACCAGAACGACGGCACGGTCTTCGATGACCCCATCAGCGCCACGAAGTTCACCATGAACGAGCCCGCCGGGATCGAAGCGGTCCAGTTCGTCGCCGACATGATTCTCGAGGACGGTTCAGTGCCCTCGTTCGACGCCATGCAGCAGCTTGGCGACACCACGCAGCTCTTCTCGACGGGGCGCGTAGCGATGGTCATGACCAACGCGGCCCGCGTGCCGACCTTTCAGGATGCGCCTTTCGCCTGGGACGTGGCTCCGCTGCCGATGGGACCTAATGGAACACGGGCCAACACAGCAGGTGGGGCGGGCTACGTCATGTCCTCGACGTCGGACAACAAGGAAGCTGCCTGGACGTTCCTGTCGTTCTTGGCAGGCCCTGAAGGTCAGGCCATCTTTGCCAAGACGGGCCTCGCGGTTCCAGCCCTGAACACGCCCGAAGCCAACGAAGCGTTCCTCGCGGCGTTGCCCGAGACCGTCAATGGTCAGGTCTTTATCGATGAGACTGCCAACGGGGTGCTCTTTCCCGTCTTCCCCGGCTGGGCCGAGATCGAGAGCACCATCGTCGTTCCGGACCTCGACCTGGTGTGGAACGGTGAAGAGAGTGCCGAAGAGGCCGTCACCTCGATGGTCGAGCCTGTAGACCAAGCTCTGGCAGCCGAAGCCCAGTAACGCCCTTCTTCTTGCCCCTCTACCGGGTTGTGACTCGGGGAGGGGCGTCTTTCATCTTGGGAGCCTTGCCATGCGTGTTTTCGACGCCCACGTTCACAACTTCTGGTGGGACCGCAGTAGCGATAAAACCCCTGAAAGCTTTCTCGATACCCTGAAGGCCACTGCCGACGAGATCGGCACCGTGAAGATTGCGCTTCTCGGTAATCCCGGCCCTGAAGGGCACGACGCCCTGTCGAAGGCGCTCGAGCGCTACCCCGACTTCCTCTGCGGCATGGGCTGGCTCCGCCTCGATGAGGACAAGCCCGAACTCATCGACGAATTCGCCGAGCGCGGCTTTCACGGCATCAAGACGCTCGGCCCCACGAAAAACTACGACGACGAGGCTTACTACCCGCTCTACGAACGCGCTCAGGAGCGTGGACTACGCATCCTCTTTCATACCGGCATTCTGGGTGGTCCGGTGGACTATCTAATGGGCTCCTCAGAAGATGCCTGGAAAGCGCCGCCGACGGGGAAAGAAGAAGCCGAACTCGTGGCGAGCCTCCGCAAGAATGCGCGGCCTTACGGGTTTTCTTCCGCGCGGATGCAGCCCATCTACCTCGATACCATCGCATTTCATTTCCCGGAACTCTACATCATCGGGGCGCATCTGGGCTGGCCCGACTACCGTACAGCTTGCGCCATCGCCCGCTGGCGACCCCGGCTCTATTTCGATGTGTCGGGGGGCGACGTCGTGCGCGGGCACATTCTGGACGGCGGCTACATTATGAACGAGATCCGTCCGGAAAAGCTCATCTACGGCTCGGACTCCGACGTGACGCGCATGAAGCGCGACGTGGCGAAGTGGAAGGAAGCCTTCGACGGGATGGGCATGAGCGCTGAGGAGCAGGATCTTGTCTTCTACAAGAATGCGGCGCGGATGTTTGGGTTCGAGTCTTGATCGAACCGTTTGCAGCGTCGTTGTGGGAGGGCTGTTTCAACGCTCGAGACGCAGGCGGTCTGCGGGCAGGAGAGAGCGTCACGCGTCACCGAGTACTCTACCGCTCGGACAACCTCTGCCGATTGACCGAAGGCGGCCTGAACGCGTTCGCTGCGTCAGGAGTCGAGACGGTCATCGACGTGCGCTCGGCCTATGAACTGCAGATCGACCCCAGCCCCCTTGCCCACTCGGATACTGTGCGCTACCTCAACTTGCCCCTGCAAAACGAAGCAGACGAGGTGGCGATGGGGCAAATCAATTCGGACATCGCCCTGCTGCCGATGTACAGGATCATGCTCCGCCATTTTGGTCCCAATCTCGCCGCCATGGTGGACGCTGTGGCTCAGGCGGATGGAGCAGTAGTGATCCACTGTCACGCGGGCAAGGACCGGACGGGTCTGGTCGTTGCGCTGCTCCTCGCGGCCGCTGGGGTGGAAGACGCGGCTATCGCTGCCGACTACGCTGCCAGTCAGCACTATCTGCGAGATGCGCTGGCTGAGCGACTGGCGACGGCTCCCCGGGAAGAACGGGCTGGCCTCGAGCAGCGCCTCGGCGCTCAGACCGAAACCATGCTCGGGGTGCTCGAGAGTCTCCGGGACGATTACGGCGGGGCGAGGGCCTATCTGCTGCGGGCCGGAGTTTCGCCGGGGACACTCGGCGTGCTTCGCAACAAACTTGTCGACACAGCTTGATAGGCGCGTTTGCGGGACTCGTCATCGTGCTAGGTTTGGACTCTAGGGAGGAAAACATATGAAAAAGCTCGTGCTGCTCTTGGTGCTCGGTTTCTTGGTGGCTGGGGCGTCGGCTCAGACGCTGTCGATGTGGTCGTGGCGCACCGAGGACGAGGACGCCTACACCACGATTCTGGAAGCCTACAAAGCCGATCATCCCGACGTGACGGTGAACTTCGAGGCCTTCCTGAATACCGAATACAACACCCTGACCCAGACGGCCCTGCAGGCGGGCGACGCGGGCGACGTCGTGCAGACGCGCTCGTATGGGGGCGTCAAACCCTGGATCGACGGCGACTACCTCGTGCCGCTCGATGGCAAGGTCGAGAGTCTCGCCAACTTCAACGCCACGGCGCTCGACGCCGTGCGCTCACAGGAGAACAGTCAGGTCTACGGGGTTCCTTTTGCCATTCAGACCCTGCAAATGTTCTACAACAAGGCCATCTTCGACGAATTGGGCCTCTCTGAACCGACGACCTGGGACGAGTTCCTGGCGCTCAACCAGACGCTCCTCGACGCGGGCTATATCCCGATGGCGACGACTGCCAAGGACACCTGGATGCTGCCAATTCTGCATAGTGTGATCGGGGCGGGTACCTATGGTGGAGACGACTTCGTACAGCGCGTCCTCTCTGGCGAGGCCACGTTCGAAGATCCCGCCTTTGTCGAGAGTCTCCAGGCGGTCAAGGACCTGCAGCCCTTCTTCCCACCGGACGTTACTGCCGTCGCCTACACGGACTCGCAGACGCTCTTTACGACAGGTATGGCCGCGATGTTTCCGGGCGGCTCGTTCGAGGCAGGTTACTTCGCCTCGCAAGACCCGGACCTCGAGCTCGGCGTCTTCGCCGTACCGTCCAAGGGCACGGACGCGCAGCTGACCTCGTGGTTCGTCGACGGCGCGTGGGCTGTCAGCACGAGCAGCGAAGAGCAGGACGCGGCCCTCGAGTTCGTCGACTGGCTGGGAACACCCGCGTTTGGACAGGCGTTTTCCGACACGCTCAAGCAGATTTCGCCTATCGATGGGGTCACGCCGTCGGACCCGGTGCTGAGCGACATCGTCTCGCTCTATGAAGAGGCCTCGACCGAATACATGCTGCTGGTGCACTTTCGCTACGGCACACCGTCAGGCACCGATGTGCTCGGGACCGATATGCAAAAACTCTTTCTTGACGATATGACGGCGCAGGAAGTCGCTGCGGACCTGCAAGCGCAGGTCTCGACGTGGTTTACGCCCGGTCAAACAGCAGCGTCCGCAGACTAGGTGACTGGAGCACCTGCGAGTGTAGCGGGAAGGCGAAAGCGCTCGTCGTTCTGGCGCTTTCTGCCCTTCTGGCTGCCCGCCTTTGTTCTCTATACGCTCTTTATCATCTGGCCTCTGGCCAACGCGCTCCTCTACAGCCTGTTCGACTGGCAGGGGCTCGAGCGTGGCGCCTTCGTGGGTTTCGCGAACTTCGTGCGCCTTCTGACGACCGAGCCGTGGCAGAGCGACCTCTTCGCAGCCTTCCGGCATAACGTCGTCTTTTTCGTTGGGACGATGCTGGTTCAGAACACCGTGGCGCTCGCTTTCGCCGTGCTGATCTTCCGGCTTGGGCGGGAGGGGCGCTTCTGGCAAAACCTATTCTTTATTCCGCACCTGCTGGCGACGGTGGTCGTCGGATTCCTGTGGAACCTGATCCTGAACCCACTCTTCGGCCCGCTCAATCAGGGGCTCAAACTTCTGGGGCTCGACGTTCTGGCGCAGCCCTGGCTCGGACAGCCGGAGACGGCCCTGCCGACCATTATCGCCGTCAACGCCTGGGCGTGGCTGGGGTTCCCGATGATGATCTTTCTCGCCAATCTGGGTAGCATTCCAGCGAGCTACTTGGAGGCGGCCCGACTCGACGGGGCGAACGGCTGGCAGGTCTTTCGCGCCGTTCAGCTGCCACTCCTGCGACCGGCCCTGACTATCGTGACGCTGCTGACCTTTATCGGCAACTTCAACACCTTCGAGCTGGTCTTCGTGATGGCGGGCTCGAGCGGCTCGCCGGGCGGCGCGACCGATGTGCTGGGCACGTTTTTTTACCGTACGGCCTTTGGTGGCGGACAGGAGGCGGTCTCGATGGGTTCGACCCTTGCGGTGGTCATGTTCGTTTTCGTCGCCGTGACGTCTCTGGTGGCTTTGCGCCTGTTCGGTCGGGAAACGGTCGTCTATGACTAGCGTGCCCATGACTAGCGTGCGTCGCGTCATGCTCTATGTGCTGCTCGGTCTCTATGGGCTCACGGTCCTGTATCCGATCGGGCTGATGCTCATCTCGTCGTTCAAGGACAGCCGGGAGATCTTCACCGCGCCCTTTGCGCTCCCGCAGAGCTGGAACTTTGACAACTACATCGAGGCGTGGACCGAAGGAAACTTCTCGAGCTACTTTCTTAACAGCGTCTGGATAACCGGTGTGTCGGTGGTGCTGGTGCTAGTCATCGGCTCTCTCGCCGCCTACCCGCTCGGGCGCTACGCGTTTCGGGGTAAACGTTTTCTGAGCCTCTACTTTTTGGCGGGCCTGATGCTACCGATTCGTCTTGGCATCCTGCCGCTATTCTTCCTGATGCGGACCCTGGGTCTTCTCAACACACCCTTCTCGCTCATCGCTATCTATGTGGCGAGTGGGTTGCCCTTTACTATCTTCGTGCTGTCGAACTTTTTCGAGACGCTGCCGCGTGAGCTCGAGGACGCTGCCCGTCTCGACGGTGCGAGCGAGTTCCGCATCTACGCGCAGGTGATGCTGCCCCTGATCCGCCCGGCCCTTGCCACAGTTGCCATTTTTAACTTCATTCCGTGGTGGAACGACTTTTTCTTTCCGCTCATCTTCATCCGCAACGAGGCGTACAAGACCTTGCCGCTCGGCCTCTTCGGCTTTTTCGGTGAGCACCAGAACGACTGGGGGCTGCTCTTCTCGGGCCTCACGGTCACGACGCTGCCGCTTCTTCTGGTCTATCTCTTCGCCAGCAAGCAGATCGTCAAGGGTCTGACTGCGGGTGCGCTCCGTTAAGATGTGTCGCCTAACCTTATCTTGTATCCTTCGCTCGAGGTGACCCGTGAGTAGCCCCACCGTCCCCAGTCCTCGCTCAAACCGCCTGCGCCGCAAGGAAGTCGTTTCTGCCTACGGTTTTTTGCTCCCTAACCTCATCGGCTTTGCGATCTTCACCTTTTTCCCCGTCATCGCCGCGCTGCTTATCTCCATGACCGATTGGGACCTGCTGCAAGCGCCCACGTGGGTCGGGCTCGACAACTACCGCACGCTTCTTAACGACCCACTTTTCGGTCAGGTTCTGAAGAATACGGCACTCTACGTCCTCGGCACCGTACCTCTGCAGATGCTTTTGGCGCTGCTGGTGGCGCTGGCGCTCAATCAGCGGATTCCCGGTCAGCTCTTTTTTCGCACGGCCTACTTTATGCCGGTCGTCGCCTCGACGGTTGCCGTGGCACTCGTCTGGCGCTGGATTTTTAACTACGACTTCGGTCTCCTGAACTCGTTTTTGTACATGATCGGGATTCAGGACCCGCCGAACTGGCTTGGTAGCACGCGCTGGGCGCTCCCTTCGATCATCATCATGAGCGTCTGGCAGCAGGTCGGCTATTCGATGGTGCTCTTCCTGGCTGGTCTTCAGGGTGTGCCCCAGCAGCTCTACGAGGCGGCTGAAATCGATGGGGCCGGTTCGTGGGGGCGGTTTTGGTATATCACCCTGCCCATGCTCTCGCCGACGACCTTTTTCATCCTGATTATCGGCATGATCAACTCGTTTCAGGTGTTCGACCAGGCCCTCATCATGACGCAGGGTGGCCCGGCGAACGCCACCAACACGATTGTCTATCACATCTACCGTAACGCTTTTCAATTTTTCAAGATGGGCTACGCCTCTGCGATGGCCTGGGTACTCTTTGCCATCATCTTCGTAGTGACGCTCCTGCAGTTTCGCCTGCAGCGGCGCTGGGTGAACTATGACTAGAACTGGGACTGAACAAGGCGAAACCAGGCGCCCGCGAGACCTCGAGACGGGGCGTGCTCGCTACACACTGACAAACTGGTTGCTGGCGATCTTCCTGATCCCAACAGCGCTTCTCATGCTTTTACCCTTTATCTGGATGCTTTCGACTTCGTTCAAAATGGCGGGGGCAGTCTTCGAATATCCGCCGACCTGGATTCCGAGGCCACTGGTCTGGCAGAACTACCCGCAGGTTCTGGAGATTCTGCCCTTTGCGCGCTTCTTTTTCAATAGCCTCTTCGTCTCGCTCGCGGTGACCTTCTTGCAACTCCTGACCTGTTCACTGGCGGCCTACGCCTTTGCCCGCCTACGCTTTCCGGGCCGCGACGCGCTCTTTCTGGGCTACCTCGGTACGCTGATGATTCCCGGTCAAGTCGTCATCATCCCGAACTTTATTTTGCTCCGCACGCTCGGCTGGATCGACACGTACC
>JBMDWS010000443.1:0-2671 GCA_048594695.1 Truepera sp.
GGACTCGAGCAGCCCCTTCCCCGCGCCACTCAGCTCGTGATAGACACGCTGACCCCGCCGTTGGGTGGCAACCAGACCCGCCTGCCGCAGCCAGCCGAGTTGCTGCGACACCGCACTCGGTGTTACACCAAAACTCGCGGCAAGGTCGCCAGTCGTGGCGGGTATGACGAGCCGCCGTACGAGTTTGGCACGCTGCGCACCCAATAAAGCCTCGAGTGCCTCGCTGCCCGGCGCCAGATCCGAAAGACCGAACCATGCCAGCCCCGACCCCCGCGCCTGATACTGCAGCGTCTCCTCCATCGGCAGCTCACCCAAACTAAACCCGTGAAAAACCGATGGGATGAGCAGGAGACCATTGCCGCTCAGCACGAGTTCTTTTTTGAGCCACTTCTTGATGTAGAGGCGGCGTCCATCAAAGTCGCTTTTGGGACCAAAGCTTTGCAAAAGCGCTTCGGGGCCGTAAAAGGCCAGGATGCGCGCACGATACAAGATGTCCGCCTCCAAAAGCCCCTTCAAGCGCGGCCAGTGCGCGGCGAGGGCACGCTCCCAGTACGCCTCGAGCGTGTCGGCGAGCGCGTTCATTGCCGCTTCCGGGTCCGCCAGAAACGGGGCGAACGGCTCCTGCGGCAACCCCGCGTAGTTGCGGGCGATGTCCTGCCGCACGACTTCGGGTGGGGTGGCCCGAAGGTGCGCCACTTCGGCCGCGAAGTCCGGCAGGGTGGTGCGCGGATAGGGTGCGATGAAATCAGCGAAATACTTCGAGCCGTGCACCCGGGGAAAGACAATCAGCGTGTGTAAAAGGCCAAGCTCGAGGTCGCGGGTCGCCTCCTGCGCCTCCATGACCCACGGCAGGTGCGGCGCGTGGAGCTTGGGATCGGCCAGCACGCAGTAGGAGCTGACGAGTTCCCAGAGAGGGCTAAGGACAAAGCGCGTGTGCGCCAGGTCGGCATCGGAAAAGTGGATTCGCGCCACGGTCTAGAGGCGTACCCGCCTCTGCGGGGCGGGCAGAGATCCGTGAGTGTCGGTCGCCGGACTCAGCCAGTGGGCCAGCCGTACGAGGCTGCGGGCCAGCATCACCCGTGGTCCTTGTTTCGAGCGTTCCGCGAGCAGCCGGTTGCGCTGCGCTTCGGCCTGATACTCGAGCGCCTTCGTCCGGTTCAGTTCACGTACCATCATGTCGTTCATCTCGCCCTCCATGAGGCGAGTATGCAACCGGGCCAGAACCCCCGGCAAAGCTTTTAGGCAAAGACTAAACCCCGTCACGTTAGTCGGCAGCCGCAGCCATCCCGCCATACTGCACCTCGTAGAGCCGTGCGTAGTAGCCACCTTTGGCAAGCAGTTCGCTGTGTGAACCCACCTCGATAATCCGTCCGCGCCGCATCACCACGATGCGGTCGCAGCCCTCGATGGTCGAGAGGCGGTGCGCGATGATGATACTGGTGCGGCCCTGCATCAGTTTGGCGAGCGCGCCTTGCAGCTGCACCTCGGTCTCGGTGTCCACGTTGGCAGTCGCCTCGTCTAAAACCAGCACGATGTCCGGATTCTGGATGAGCGCGCGGGCAAAGGCCAGGAGCTGCTTCTGCCCGGTCGAGAGGGTCGCGCCACGTTCGCGCACTTCGGTGTCGTAGCCTTGCGGCAAGCGCGAAATGAAGTCGTGGGCGCCGATAAAGCGGCAAACCTCCTCGACCCGGCTGCGCGGGATGTCTTCGTCGCCCAGCGTCAGGTTCGAGGCAATCGTTCCAGCGAAGAGCACCACGTCCTGAAGCACCACCCCGACGTGCCGCCGCAGATCGTGCTGCTTGTAGTCGCGCACGTCGGTCCCGTCGATCTTGACCTGTCCACGCTGCACGTCGTAAAAGCGTGAGAGCAGGCTGATGACGCTCGTCTTCCCGGCCCCCGTCGCCCCAACGAGCGCGACCGATTCGCCCGGCTTAACCTGCAGGTCGATGCCGCGCAGTACCCAATCCGCGTCGCTCACGGGTTCGCCGGACGGACGATAGGAAAACCACACGTTGTCGAAAGCGACCTCGCCCCGAAAGTGCGTGATCGGTTTGGCGTCCGGTTTGTCGGTCACAGCCTCGGGCTCGTCCAGCACGCCGTAGATGCGCTCAGCCGAGGCGAACGCGGCCTGCAGAACGTTGAAGATGTCGGCGAAGTCCTGTAGCGGGACGAACAGACGGCGGAGCAGCTCGAGCATCGCCACCAGCGTCCCGATGGTCAGGCCGCTGCTCTCGAAGGTGCGCAGCCCCCCGTACCAGAGCGTCAGGGCGATGCCGAGTTCGGCAATCAACCCGACTACCGGGTAAAAGAATGAAAACCAGCGGATCGCCTCGACGTTAGCACCGAGGAGTCGCCCATTGAGCACACTGAACATCTGGTGGTTGCGTGCCTCGCGCCCAAAGAGCCGGATGGTGCTCATGCCCGAGAGATTCTCGTTCAGGTTGGCGTTGACAAGCGCCTGATAAAAGCGCGTCTGACGAAAGGCGTCGCGCATCTTGACGCGCAGGTAGTTCGTCACCAGCACCATGACCGGAATCGCCGCGAGCGACACGAGGCCGACCTCGAGGTCGTAATAGAGGAGCGCCGCCGAAAAGATCACGATGAGAAACACGTCCTGCACCATCCCGACGAGCCCCTGGGTCAGGAACTGGTTGATGGCGTCGATGTCGCT
>JBMDWS010000444.1:0-5766 GCA_048594695.1 Truepera sp.
AGGCTCGGCACCTCGACGCCGCCCAGCACGAGCCGCCTGTCCGGGACGAGCGCATGCGCGTCCTCGCCAAAACCGATCCGCAAATTGTCCAAGACGCTCATAGTTCGACGCTCCCCTTCCCATTCTAGGGTGTAGAGGCTCGAGCCGACGTACAGCTCACCGGGCGCGTGCCAGAATCACCCTTATGCGTTCCCGTTCTGGCCTCGGCCTCGCAACCCTCATCCTGATCACACTCATCTGGGGCAGCACTTTCGTCGTTGTCAAGGAGACCATCGCGGTCGTCCCCCCTTCGCTACTGCTGGCGCTGCGCGTGTCGCTCGCGGCGCTCCTGTTCGTCTGGGTTCGGCCCAGCCGCGCCGTGTTGGTGCCGGGGCTCATCCTCGGGGTGCTGTCTTTTGCCAGTTTCGCGACGCAGACGATTGGCCTGCTTACCACGACAGCCTCGAAAGGCGCCTTCATCACAGGCCTGAGCGTCATCCTGACGCCCCTCCTGAGCGCCCTCTGGTTTCGCCACAGTGTGCCCGTGAGAGCCTACCTCGCGGCGCTCGTGGCGCTCGTCGGGCTGGCGCTTATGAGTTTTACGGGTGTTCAGGGCGTCAGTGCGGGCGACCTCTGGATTCTGGCAACAGCGGTCTTTTACGCGCTCTACATTATCTATCTCGGAGAGGTCGCTGCCAAACACGGGGCCAGCGAACTCTCCGCCGTGCAATTCTGGCCGATGGCGCTTCTGTCGATACTCTGGGCGCTGCCCCAGCTTGGGCAAATCCCTCGTATGAGCAGCGGCTCGCTTCTCGCTATCCTCTATCTAGGTGTTGTCGCAACAGCCCTCGTGTCGGTTTTGCAGGTGCGGGCACAGCGCGTGGTGAGCGCGCACGTCACCGCACTGGTATTCGTGCTCGAGCCCGTTTTCGCAGCGCTCTTCGCTTACGCGCTGCTGGGCGAATCGCTAGGTCTGTGGGGCTGGGTCGGCGCAGGACTGATCGGCGTCGCCATGCTGCTGAGCGAACTCAGGGCTACCCCCTCTTCCGATGAGGACGCCCTGCCCGCGCCCCCCACACCTCACTAGAGGGCTTACACGCGACCCTTACGCCGAGGCCCGGACAACGACGGTCGGGACAAGATCGTCGGGCAAGGGTACAGCTTCCCCCTGCGCCGCCGCAAGAATCGCTCCCAGCATCTGAGCTCTCGAGCCCTCCCCACCAAACGTCACGGTCGTCAGCGGCGGCTGACCGAGCTGCGCGAGTGGGATGTCGTCACAGCCGATCACCCGCACGTCGCCGGGGACGGCGACGCCCAAGTCCGCCAGCCCGGCAAGCGCCGCAAAGGCCACTTCGTCGTTGTAGCAGCAGAGACCGATCGGGCGGGCTTGGGCCGACAGGAGGCTTTCCAGGGCAGACCTCGCACCTTCCCTCGAGCCAGGCAGCGTCAAGACGCCAGGTGGCCTGAGTCCCCACCGAGCGCACGCCTCGCGCACCCCCGCAAGGTGAGCACGCGCGTAGCTCTGCAAATCCTCTCGCTCCGGCGCGGCAAACGCGTGGGTGGTGAGACCACGCCCTGCCAGGTAATCGATCTGACACTGCCCCACCACCCCGCGCCTCGCACCATTGCCAAGCGAGACGACAGGTACGCCAAAACGTCGCAAAAACCGCTCGAACTCGGGGCTGCTGTCGCCAAACGAGAGTACGACTGCCGGACTGAGGTTCCCTGACGGGTGCGGTTCCACGGGCGCGGCGAGCGCTCCCACATACCAGACGAGACTATACCCGTGTGCCGAGAGGTCTTGCTCGAGGAGGTTGAGGGTCTGGGCGTTTTTAGGATCGACCTGCGCGAACTGCACTACGACCAGGATCAGGCGGCTCGTACCCGAACGCAGGGTACGGGCTGCTGCCGAGGGTTCGTAACCGAGCGTGGCGGCGGCCTCCAAGACCCGCGCCCGCGTCTCGGACGTGATGCTCTGGCGCGGGTCGTTGTTGAGCACATAACTCACTGTCGCCTGGGAAACCCCGCTCAGCCTCGCGACATCGGCGCTCGTGACGCGCTTTTTCACCATCTCTCGATCTTGACACGTCGACCGACCGAGCGTACTGTAGCTTATACGTATAAGTGGGGATAGGAACCTCGCTTGGAAGGAACACTCGTATGCCCCGTTTCACGCTACAGCTCGAGGCCAAATGGTGGGTCATGATCGCCGTCGCACTCGGCATGTTCATGAGTCTCCTCGACTCGACTATCGTCAACGTCGCGATTCCCCAGCTGCAGCGCGCCTTCGGCGCAGACCTCGGGCATATCCAGTGGGTCACGACTATCTACATGATCACCCAAGCCGCCGTCATCCCGACAGCTCCGTACCTAACAAAACGGCTGGGCGGCAAACGTGCGTATACCTGGTCGCTGGCGGCCTTTCTCGTCGGGTCGGTGCTCTGCGGCCTGGCCTGGAACCTGCCTTCTCTCATCGCGTTCCGGCTGCTGCAAGGGATCGGCGGCGGCACCCTCTTGCCTATGGTGATGACGCTCCTCTACGGCGCGTTTCCGGTTCGGGAGCGGGGCATGGCGGTGTCGATCATGGGTATCCCGCTCATGGTCGCCCCGCTGCTCGGACCCGTGCTAGGCGGGTTGCTGGTTACCTACTGGGGCTGGCAATGGGCCTTTTTCATCAATATTCCGCTGGGCCTCGTCGCGCTGACCATCGCTCAGCGCGTGCTTACGACGCCCGGCGGCAATAAGGAGGCGCGCTTCGACGGTCTCGGGTTCGTGAGCGTAGCGCTCGGAAGCGCCTCCCTCCTGTACGGCGTCGCGGGCGCTTCCGAGGGGCAGGGTGGCGGCGCGAAGCTCCCTTTTCTCGCACTCGGTGTCCTGAGCCTCACGGCCTTCGTTTTGACCGAACGGGGACGCGCTCAACGGGGCAAAGCCGTTTTGCTCGACCTTCGGCGCTTCGGTGACCGGACCTTTGCGCTCAGCAATCTGACGAACGTGCTGGTCGCTTTTACCCGCTTTGGCATCCTCTTTCTGTTGCCCGTATACCTGCAAATCCTGCGTGGGCAGAGCGCGGCGCAGGCCGGAGCCATGCTCGCGGCGCAGGCAGGGGCAACCCTCGCCATGCTGCCACTCGCCGGGCGCTTCTCGAGCAGGTTCGGTTCCCGCAATGTGGCGCTCGCGGGACTCGCCCTGTTGGCCGTGGCCAGTGGCCTACTACTGACCCTCTCTCTAACCGTACCGCTCTGGGCCGTGCTCGGCATCTTCGCAGTACTGGGAAGCGCCTTTGCCCTGACACAACAGCTACCCGTCGCCGCCATGTCGCGGATCGACAAGCACGAAAGTAACGAGATCGCCAACGGGTCCACGCTGGTGAGCGTCCTGCAGGCAACCGCTGCCCCGCTCGGAGTCGCCGTACTCTCGAGCCTCGTTGCCCTGCGCACCCCGCAGCACGCGCTTGCCCTGGCCTCAGCGGGCCTTTCGGGAACAGCGCTCGAGCGTCAGAGTACCCTCGCTGCCATGCACGAAAGTTTCGCGCTGGCCCTGGGCCTCACGGTCGTCGCACTCGTCGTGATGTCGTTCGTTCCGCAGGGCTCGGGGCAGACGGAAACAGAAGACGCGGCGTTCCCTGAGACCGTCGTCGGATAGGGTCTAGGCTTCCGCTAAAAGCTTGGCGAGCGCCGCCTCTTTTTCGGCGCGGGCACGAACGGCAATGGGCGCGGCAAGGTGGCGTCGTAGCGTCGCCTCGTCGAGCCGAGGCTCGTAGAACTGGCGAAACATCTCGAGTGCGCTCAGTCTCTCCCCCGCGTAGGGCTCGAGGGCAACCCTATCCCCGACCTGTACGCTGCCCTCACGCAGCACCCGGCAGTAGACGCCGGGCCGCTCGGCGTGGCGAAAGCGCTTGACGAAGGTCGGGTCGCCCATGCGCGTCGCCAGGGTCACGCAGGGGATGCGCGGCGCGGTGACCTCTAGCAGCACCTCGCCGATGCGAAAGCGGTCCCCAACGGCGAGCGTGGCGCTCTCCAGCTCTGAAACCGTCAGGTTCTCCCCAAAGGTTCCGGGGGGCACGTCCCTGTTCAGGGCCTCGGACCACCAGGCGTAGTCGGGTTCGCCGTAGAGGTAAACGGCCTGATCGGCGCCGCCGTGGTTTTCGGTGTCGCAGATGGCGTCGCCCTGCAAGCCGAGGGGCGTGACACGAACGGGCGCTGCCTGCTCCTGCTTGAAGATGCCTGTTTGCCCCGATTTCGCACCTATAGTCTGAGCCTTGCCTATATTGACGCTGATGAGCTTCACGCTTCCGAGTATAACGACGCCGGCCCGCAGTCTCTCGGAACCAACCTGCATGGGGTAGCAGGTCGGCACGGGTTTCCATCCCCGCTATAGCCCAGAATCACCTGTGTGCCGAGCGGCCCGTTCTGAACCTACCGGACACTCTCGAGGTAGTTCTCGCCTGCGGTGAGCGTCACAGCGGTTGTATTGTGTTCAGTGCGCTGTGTTCGGTGTGCTGTGTTTGAGGCAATAGCCTGCGCCGCAGGACACGTCCGTGCAGACCCCACGTCACCCACCAGATATCGTGCGACAGAGCGAACATTGACGACTGACGCGGCACAGGTCCGGGTCGGAGTGGCGCGTCAACTGGTCATGCTGCGGCGCCGCCACTCCCCGCTGAATCGTTATGCTGAAGTCCTATGACCCCGCCTGCCCTCGTACGCGTGACCGAACACGTCACTTGGCTCCCACCCGCCGACCCAGACCGGCCTTCGCTGGCCCTCGTCACAGGGCGTACCCAGAGCCTGATGCTCGACATCGGCGCGTCGCCAGCGCACACTCGAGGTTTTTTAGACACCGTAGCCTCCGAGGGCCTTCCCGCACCTACCCTTGCGGTCCTGAGCCACGGGCACTGGGACCACGTGTTCGGCATGAGCGCCCTCGAGATTCCTATCTTGGCCCATGAAGAAACAGCCCGGCAGCTTGATGTTTTGCGTGGACACGACTGGCGCGACGAGGCGCTAGACGCCCGCGTAGAGTCCGGGGAAGAAACCCAGATGTGTGCCCGCGACATCAAGCTCGAGCTACCTCACCCCCGCACGGTCACATTGCGCCCGCCCGATGTGGTCTTTACGGACGGGCTCGAGCTGAATCTGGGCGGCGTGACCTGCCACATCCTGCACGTTGGCGGCGACCACGCGGGGGATTCGTCCATCGTTCACGTCGAACCAGACGGTCTCGTGTTTCTCGGGGACTGCCTGTACGACGCAATCTACGCGCCCGAACGCTACTACACGGCCGCGAACATCTTCCCGCTTTTCGACAGGATTCTGAGCCTTCGGGCCGACCACTACATTCTCGGGCACGGCGACAGCGTGATGACGCAAGACGAGCTTGCAGGCTGGCGGGAGCAGTTTCAGCAGGCTTTCGAGGTGGCTTCACAACCCGTCCAGACACCGGAAGCCGATAAAGACTTCGCGTCCAACGTGGAGCTTTTCAGGGCAGGGTTAAGACGGCTCGAAACACCGGTTGAGGATAAAAAGGGCTGAGGCCTGCGAGGTGACTCAGCCCTCTGGCACTTCCTACTTTGTCGCGCCCGGCTGCATCAGCTGTTCGACCACGTTTTTGTCCTCGAGCGTGCTGATGTCGCCCGCCGCTTCTTCCCCGGCAGCGATGTTTCGCAGAAGCCGCCGCATGATCTTGCCGCTCCGGGTCTTGGGCAGCGCGTCGGCGAAGCGGATTTCGTCGGGCCGGGCGATAGCCCCGATCTCCTTGGAGACGTGCTTGCGCAGGTCGTCGAAAAGC
>JBMDWS010000445.1:0-9264 GCA_048594695.1 Truepera sp.
GCGGCTCGCTCAGCTCGAGCGTTACGCGCACACCGTCTACGCCGAGGACCACGCCGTCGGCCTCGAGACCCCCACCGTCGAAGGCGCGCACCCGCGCCCCCGGCTGCACCCGCAAGACCTGCGCGAGGTGCTGCGCGTCGCTGCCCGCGAGCACGGTCTCCCCCGCCCGTAAGGTCGGCAGGTGAACGCGGTGAACCCTCACGCTCTCCCCTCCTTCACAGCCCGCAGCAGCAGCCACTCGCCTCGCTGCTCGGATTCTACCGGGCCGAAATGTTCCTCGAGCGCCGCCTGGGCGACCTCCCCGCGCGACTCGAGAATCCCTGTCGCCAGCAGCACGCCCCCCGGCCCCAGCGCCCGGTGGTAGTCGGGCGCGAGTTCGGCGTGCAGCTCGGCGAAGAGGTTTGCTACCAGTACATCGGCCGGACGTACCGACGGGTTCAGGGTAGCGACGGAAAAGTACGCCCGCGAGAGGTTGAGCCGCGCGTTGTCCTCGGCCACCGGCACGGTTTCCGGATCGATGTCGAGACCCTCGGCCTCGGCGGCTCCCAGCAGATCGGCAGCAATCGCCAGGATGCCCGAGCCCGCACCCACGTCGAGAACGCGCTTGTGTGTGAGATTCAGCCTCTCGAGCGCTGCGAGCGCCAAGAATGTCGTCTCGTGGTGTCCGCTGCCAAAGGCCATGCCCGGGTCGAGCCAGAGCACACGCTGACCCGCCGAGAGTGTCACGGTGTGATGCGTGGGCGCGACGACGAGCCGCCCAACCGGGACGGGCACCAACGTCCGGTGATACTCGGCGACCCAGTCGGTGGTGTCCACCTCTTCCCAGGTACCGGAAAAGGGCAGCTCGAGCGGCGCGTCGAAGTAGGCCACCACGCTGTCGCTATCTTCCATGACCCCTGTCGCCCCGTAGTCCCAGAGTTTACCGGTGTCAGGATGCTCGAGCGTCCCCTTCATACGAAACGCCACTTTCATGCGGCGACCCCCTCGGCAGCGGCAGGGGCGTCGATACCCTGCAGGTCACGCATACCTTGCGGATCCTCGGTCACGATCTCGAATCCGAGCCGCGCCCCCTCTTCCAAGTAAAACGCGATGTTGGCGTCTTTCGTACGTTCCCCCAGAGACTTGCGCCCAAACGCCCGGCTCGCTGTCATGATCATCGTTTCGGCGAGACAGGCCGGGACCAGACCGTCCCCAAAATGCATGTCGATGGCGCTCTGCGCGGCGCCCGGAGGTCGCACCACACCTCCCGGAATGAGCTGCACGCCCGGCACCGTGCGGACACCGGGATCGATATCCGCCGGACGGCCCAAGTCGAAAAGCCACGCGCCGGGGCGGATGTGTTCGGCAAAAATGATCGCTTCGGGATCGGAGGTCGCGCTAAAGACGAGGTCGGCCTCCTGCACCCTCGAGAGGTCGGTCGTCGTCACGATGTTGGTCTGCGGGTACTTGCGCTCGAGCGTGCGGGCACTGCGTGCCAAACGCCCGGCGTCCCGACCGATAAGAATGAGCGTTTCTACTTCGGGCGCGACAAGCCGCGCCACGCCAAACGCCACCACGCCGTTCGCGCCCACCACCGCCGCCGTTGCATGGCGCAGGGCCCGGCCGGACGCTTCGAAGCGCTCTAGCAGTCCCGGTAGCGCCGCCCGCACCGTCGCAGCGGTATACGCGCCCCCGTTGGTGATGGGCAGCTCCGGCACAGCTTCCTGCACCCGCAGTCCCTTGTCGCCCACGGTCGACCAGAAGGCTCCCAGTCCAAACGCCTCCGCACCGAGTTCGTGCGCCAGGCGCGCCCCCTGAATCGCCATATGGAGCGCCTCGTCGGGATAGCGGCGAATCTGATCGGGCAGCATCGATCCGCCGATCAGCATGACCCGCAGTTCGCGCCCATCCGCCAGGGTCACCCCGCTCAGCTCGCCCCGTTTCTGTGGTCTCGTCCAGTGCACCACCAGCCGCACCAGCCCCTCGGGCAGGAGGCCGCGCCGCGCCAGAGGTTTGAGCCATCTCACGCTGCGCGGTTGCCAGAGGTCGTCCAATGTGATCGGATGGATCATGAACGCCGCGTAGACGACGTGCGCATCGGTGCCGCGTACGGGCGGCGGTTCGCCGAAGCGAGCCTCGGTACGGTCGAGAATGCGGGTGAGACTGACCTTTTGCCGCCACAGACCCAGTCCGGCAAGCAGCGCGAGCGGCAACCAGAAGTTCGGGGGTGCCCCTAGCGGCAGCACCAGGAGTGACAGCAGACCGAGGCTCGTCGCCAGGGCAACGTAGCGACTCGAGAGGAGCGTTGCAGCAAAAACGACGAGGGGCAGGAGGGTTAGGGCGTAAGGTAACCCGGCATAGGCCCAAAACCCGATCAGGACGCCGAGCAGCACGCCGTTCCCTCGTCCGCGCGGCAGCGCGTTCCGCCAGCGGTAAGCCGGATAGAGGTGCCCGGCATAGACACCTAGCGCCGCCCAGGGACTACCACCGAAAAGCGCCAGCGCTGCGACGGCCTTAAGGGCGTCGAGCAAGAAGGCCCCGGCAGCAGCGGGCACCCCTACAAAACGCAGGAGATTCTCCACCCCGAGGTTATGGGCGCTCGTGGTCGCCGGGTTCTGACCGCTCATAAAGGCGACGAAACGTCCACCGAGCGGCAAGGAACCGAGCGCGTATCCAACGATGAGCGCAGCAAGAGAGATCAGCACGGCCCCATTGTACTTGCTCTCAGGTGAAATCGGCTTCAGTGGAAGGTGAGGGGAGCTCGAGCCACCTTGAAGTCTCGAGCCCAAGCGGCAGCGACAGGGTTGCAACCGGCAGAGCTGTACACGCTGACGCTCCAAAACTCTGAGGTATAAGCTTGAAGGAACGTTACGACGAAAGAGGTGGGAGCATCACTCACTCAGCCAAGCTCGCCAAAGTCTGCGCCGTCGTCGGGGTCGGTCCGGGGCTCGGTCAGGCACTCTGCCGGCGCTTCGCTCAGGAAGGCTTCGAGATCGCCATGCTAGCCCGCACGACTGAAGGGCTCGAGGAACTAAAGCGCACCCTCGCCGATGAGGGCGTCACCGCGTACGCCTTCGGCGCCGACGCGGGCGACAGCGAATCGTTGCGGCTCGCCTTCGACGACATCCGTGCGCGGATGGGCGCGCCCGAGGTCCTCGTCTACAACGTCTCGACCGTCCATCCGGCTTTCCCCAGCGAACTCGGTGAACGGGCTTTTTTGGATGACCTGCAGGTCAATGTGGTCGGCGCCCTGACCGCCACCAAGTTGGTCTTGCCCGCCATGGTCGAACGCAACCTCGGGACACTGCTTTTCACCGGAAGCGCTGCGGGCGTGCGACCCTGGTCCGACCACGCTTCGCTCTCGGTGGGTAAGGCGGCGCTGCGCATGTTCGCCCTCAACCTCGCCGCCGAGCTCAAGGACACTGCCCTTCACGTCGCCACCATCACGATTCGCGGGACCATCGGGCAGGACGACCGCTTTGCGCCGGAGCGCCTTGCAGACCTGTTCTGGCAAGCGCACACGGACGGTAAGGGCGGCGAAAGCGAAGTCGTCTACAGCTAGCGGTCCGCGTCGAGGCTAGCAAATAGAGCGTCGGCCTGGGCCACTGCAGCAGGCAGGTCGCATAAGTCCGTAACAGCGTAGAGAGCCTCGAGCATCACGACAACCTCGGCAGGCAGATCCCGTTGGATGTGCTTGAGGCCGTAGTCGTGCTTTTCAGGGCAGTAGCGCAGCCTCAGCCGTTCGGTGAGAGGCTCGAGCACCATACTTCGGTAGTAACCGAGCGCCTCGAGCCTGTGGCCCCGCTCGACCTCTTTGAGCACGAGGACACGCCGCCACCACGACGCCCGTAAGATCTCGAGGCGGCTAGCAACAAGGCTCGCCGTGTCTGGCGAAGCGGCAGCAACCCGAACGATCCCGCCCGGATCGTGGAGCACCCGAAACGGCTCGTGCGACGGGAGCAGCGTCCCGCGACCGTGATGCTGCACGCATACGTCGAGAAACAGAAAAGGCGAGATATCTGCCAACCGGAAAAAGCGCTGCACGATCTGCGGGTCCGGGTGTGTTACGGCCTGCTCGAGCGCCAGAGGCCCGAGGGTCAGCAGGGCTTCCCGGATCTCCCCGAACACCTCCTCTACCGCATCCGCGTCCGCGTCGATCCACAGATCGATATCGGAGTAGGCGTCCATGAAACCCGAAGCGAGCGACCCCTCGAGCCAGACCGCGTGAACCGAACGCCTGACCTTTAGCGCAGCAACCACGCTCGTGATGATCTCTTGCCCATAGTCGATTGCCATAATGCCTTTATAAACGATGGCTCAAACCCGGCCACACTTGCCAAGCCAGCGCGGTACGCTGGGCCGTTCTATGACTTCAGTCAGGTTTCTCGCGACCTTTGACAGCTATGCCGCGCCCCTGCTGCTCCCCATCCCGCTAGAGACAGCAGCGTGCAGCCCATCAGGCCTACGAGCAGTTTTCTTGGAACGTACAGGTTTAGAAGCTCACATCCTCCACATGGGTGGGCTGGAGTTGGGAGAGTCCAGAGAATCCGTGACCGTCAGGCTCGAGCTCACCGCGCCAGCATCAGCGGCAACCACCGAGTACACGCCTCTGCGTCACGCTCGTCCCTGGCAGAAGCCGGGCTGGTTTCGGAAGAATACGGCGTGGCTCGAGGGTGCGCTGAATGAAGAGATCGAGAGGCTCGAGCCCGTCAGCACAAACGACCTCGGCACGGTACTTCGCGTAACGACGCGCACACGAACAGCCTACTTCAAAACGTCGGAACAAAAACTTGAAGCCGCTCTGACCGCGCACATCGCCTGCGCTCACCCCCACCTGACCCCGCCCGTCATCGCTTGGGACGCCCAGGAGAATCTACTCCTTACAGAAGATCAGAGTGCCCGGCTGAGTGAAACGGCGGACCTCGCCCTCTGGCGTCACGCGGTAGACAGCCTCGCCCGTTTTCAGTACACGGCGGACGGCGCGGTACCCCGCACACTCGGCTGCCCCGTACACACCTTTAACGATCTGGCCGAACGCGCCTCAAGGTTCCTTAAAGATGCCAGTGTTCTCGAGAGTTGGGGGCTAATCCCCGAACACATTGCTGGACTTCAGGCGTACTTGCCCACGATCGTCGCGGCGCATGAACGGGTGTCGAGGCTCGCGCTACACCTGCTGCCGTCTCACGGCGACGCCCACCCGATGAACGTCCTGATCGGGCATAAGGATACTGGACACCGTCCCGTCTGGTTCGACTGGAGCGACGCGTGTCTGGCCCATCCACTTCTGGACGTCGGCTGGTTTCTGGCCTGGACGCAGCACCCAGGCCGTGCCCGCTTACCCTTGCGCCAGCATTCCGGCGGCGCGGCAGGACGCTTGTGGCAGACCTACCTCGAGGCGGCTCGCATTCCTGCTGACCCCTATGGGGTGCGGCTTCACGACGCCATGCTCCTCGCACTCATCCACCGTGCTCTCGTCTGCCACGAACGGTTTGCCTACTGGACAGGAACACTGCCAGACTGGCGGCCTCGGTATGTGCCCTTTTTGCTCCGCTCAGTCCTCAAGCTCGCCTGCTAGCATGAGCTGAACCTGCTCGGATACCAGGACAGCGCCATTTTTCATGTAGATCCGGTGCATCGCCGTGTTGTCGGCTCGAGTACCCCCGACATGAAAGCGGGCACCTGACTTGGCAACGGCGAGCACATGCGCGTGCAGACGTCTCCCGATCCCCTTGTTCCGCTGGGCTGGCACAACACCCAGCAGATGAACCCCGGCTTCATCCTTCGCCACAGAAAAAAGCGTGGCAGCAGCGAGAACACGGCCTTCCCTACGAATGACGAAAAGTCGAACGGTATCGTCAAAAACCGCCTCCCCAAAAGACTCGTCAGGGTTATCGGTGCCCGTGTCTCCGATCTGCGTATCCGTTTTCAGGATTTCGTTATAGAACGCTCGCAGTTCAGGCGAAAGTAGCGCGCCCGCGCCCAGCTCTTCGGCAACGGCGTCTAAATCCCAAGAACCACGCATCAGGTCCGTACGGTAGAGCTTGTCGTGACTTGTCACAGTCCAGCCTGCTTCGATAAACGCGTCGACACCCACAGGCGCAGAAACACTGTCGACGATCACGATTTTTCCCGTACCCTCGAGCAGCTCGCGCACGAGGGTTGCAAATGCGCGCCTTCCGACCTTAGCCATCCCAGCGTCCATATGGGGTACGACGACAGGGGACGCCGTCAAGGTAAAAGCCGCTTCCGGTTTGCCCCGGTGACGAAAGAGGTACATCTGGTCGAAGGTCAGCTTGCCGTTCTGAAGGTTGCGCGCTAACGCTTCCGAAATGGGTAGCGGCCTGTCAAACGAGAGGAAATCATCGAGGCTTTCCGGCCTGATGGTCGTGAGGTCGTAATCTGCCATACCCTCCAGTCTAGGCGCTTAGAGGCGAGCAAAAAGCGAGTTCGTCATGTTTAGAAAACTGTCTTACGTCTCTTGCGGCAGCGCACCTATACCGTTCAGCCTGCTCCTGTCAATCCGGTAGAATCGGCAGTTGTGACCCGCCCCGCTCGACCGATCCCCGACCGCACGAAAGCAAGCTAGTGGAAAGCCGCACGCCACCCCAAAACCTCGAGGCCGAACAGAGCGTCCTGGGCAGCATTCTGCTCGACAACGAGGTCTACGCACAGATCGAGGGCACGCTCACCGCCGAGCACTTCTACAAGGAGAGCCACCGCAAGATCTGGCGAGCCTGTGAAAGACTTTTCAGGCGCAACGAGCCGATGGACCTCGTGACGCTGACTGAGGAGTTGCGGCAGTCGGGGGAGCTCGAGGCTGTCGGCAGCGTGCCGTATCTCATCGGCCTCGCCGACAGCGTGCCGACGGCGGCCTACGCCGAGAGCTACGCCCGTATCGTGGCAGAAAAAGCTGTCCTGCGCGACCTGATCTCGACCTCGGGCAGCATCATGCAAACCGCTTATGACCAGGCGCTGCCGCTAGAGCAGATTCTCGATAAGGCCGAATCGGGCATCTTCGAGCTGTCGTCCAACAAACGCACTCACGCTTTCGAGGGGATGCCGTCGCTGGTCGCCGATTCGTTCGCGCAGATCAACGAACTCTTCAACAACCCGGACCCCATCTCGGGCTTGCGGACAGGTTTCAAGGAACTCGACACCATGACCGCAGGACTGCAGCCATCATCCCTGAACGTGCTCGCGGCGCGGCCTTCGATGGGCAAAACCGCGCTGGCCCTCACCATCGGGCAAAACGTGGCGCTACGCGAGGGCACGACGGTTGGCGTGTTTTCGCTCGAGATGTCCGCGGTGCAGCTCGTCATGCGTATGCTCTGCTCGGAGGCTCGAGTCGACATGAGCCGGGTGCGCAACGGGCAGCTCTCCGACCGCGACTTTCAGCGCCTCGCCGACACTGCGGGCAAGATGACCGAGGCCAAAATATTCATCGACGACGCTGCCGACATGACCGTCATGGAGCTTCGCAGCCGCTCGCGCCGCCTCATGGCGGAGCACAACCTGGGACTTATCATCATCGACTACCTGCAGCTCATGCAGGGCTCGGCCCGAAGCGGCGGCGGGGAGAACCGTCAGCAGGAAATTTCGTCCATCTCGCGTGGGCTCAAGGCACTGGCTCGCGAACTCGACATCCCTGTCCTGGTCCTCTCGCAGCTTTCGCGCGCGGTCGAGTCACGGCCCAACAAACGCCCCATGCTCTCGGACCTTCGTGAATCGGGCGCGATCGAGCAGGACGCCGACCTCGTCATGTTCATTTACCGCGACGAGTACTACGACCCGCACTCGGAAAAGCAGGGGATTGCCGAGATCATTCTGGGCAAGCAGCGTAACGGCCCGGTCGGTACAGTGGAGCTGCAGTTTCATAACGCGCACGTCCGCTTCAACGACCTCGCCAAACAGTAACGCAATAGAACAGCACGCCGTCGGAAGCGTGCTGTTCACGCAAGCTCTGGGGCTATCGGCGTCTGACAGGAAAGATCTCAATGAAGGCCCCATCTCTCCTCTGCTCACACACAAACCGGAGCATGACGCGTTCTGGACTCGAGACAGGGACGTCAGTAGAAAATATTCTCCGCGTTATCCAGCGCCACGCCGTGCAGCGTTCAGAATGCCGACGACGAGGAAGGTGAACCTAAAATCCTGGCGGTCGTTCGTGAGCGGCGCTTCTGGTAATCATGTCGACCGGCTTTGTCTGGGCTCGAGTATACGAGTTTGGTGCATGGGTTGTAACCATTTTTTCTGGAGTCTCGTGTCAGACCCATGGGTACGCCGAGCTGTGTGAGGATTCTCTCTCAGGTTCCCAGAAAGCGAAGGCTGCAGGCCTGGCGCAACAGCTATTGCTACTTATCCCCCATACGTGAGCGCCCGCTAAAGAGTAGACTGGTCTATGGGGAAATTTCCGATCCGAAGCTTGCTGATCGGGGCAGCGGTGATTGGGCTCATCGTGTTCGTCGCCTCGCAGAATAACGCCCGCCGGGATGAAGACACCCAGAGTTACAACTATTTCATGCGCCAGCTCGAGGCAGGGCAGATCGAGTCGATCATTGTCAAAGAAGGCGCTCTCGAGGTTGAAACGAAGAGCGGCGAAAGCTACACCACCCGCATTCAGGCCGAACTCAACACACAAGACCTGTCGGCTCTCGGGGCCAAGGTCGAGAGTCTCGAGGTCGCACCCAGAGCCCTAAACTGGGGTGCGCTGCTCATCACCCTGCTGCCGATTGTCCTGATGATCGTCTTTTTATGGTATTTGATGCGCGGGATGCGCTCAGGCGGCGACGGGGCCATGCAATTTGGCAAGTCGCGAGCACGGGTCATCACCGAGGAGAACTCGCAGACGCTCTTCAAAGATGTCGCGGGTGTCGAAGAGGCCAAAAACGACCTCTCGGAAGTCGTCGAATTTCTCAAAAACCCCGCCAAGTTCCATGCGCTCGGGGCACGCATCCCCCACGGCGTGCTGATGGTTGGGCCACCCGGCAGCGGCAAGACGCACCTCGCCAAGGCTGTCGCGGGTGAGGCCAAAGTGCCCTTTTTCAGCATCTCGGGCTCGGATTTTGTAGAAATGTTCGTCGGTGTTGGCGCGGCTAGAGTTCGTGACCTTTTCGAGAACGCCAAAAAGAACGCGCCCTGCATCGTCTTTATCGACGAGATCGACGCTGTCGGTCGGCGGCGCGGCATGAATATCAACGGCGGCAACGACGAGCGCGAACAGACCCTGAACGCGCTTCTGGTCGAGATGGACGGCTTCGAGTCCAAACACGACATCATCATCGTCGC
>JBMDWS010000446.1:0-3960 GCA_048594695.1 Truepera sp.
CCTTAAACGCGTCACTTCCGCGAACAGGTCCTGCCGCTCGCGGCCCCGCTCGAGAAACGTGCGCAAATTGCTTCCAAGGGTGTAGCCAAGACGTTGCGGGAGCGCGACAGTGCTCGAGAGTTCAGCCGGTACCCGTCCCAAAAAGCTCAGCAGCACCAGCGTCAGGAGACCCAAGCCAAGCAGCACGTACCACGCCCGAAGGCGCTCAGACAAGCTCGAGGCCCAGGTCCTGCGCGAGTTCGACGACCATCGGCACGCTGAGCCCGACGACGTTGAAGTAGCAGCCCCGCACCTCGCCAACAAGCGCCGAACCGTAGCCCTGAATGGCGTAGCCGCCCGCCTTGTCCATCCCCTCGCCGGTCGCGACGTAACGCGCTAGAGCCTCCGGCGAGAGCTTGCGAAAGCGCACTGCCGTGCGGCTCACCCGCGCTACCGTCTTGTCTCCGAGCCGCAGCGTGTGCCCGGTGTAAACCTCGTGGGTGTGCCCGGAGAGCAGCTCGAGGTAGGCCAGGTTCTCTTCGGGGGTCGTGGGTTTACCGAGCACCCGTTCGCGGTACACGACGATGGTATCAGCGGCGATAACGAGCGCCTCGGGATGGTCGGCAGCCACCCGTTCGGCCTTCGCGGCACTCAGGCGCTCAGCGAGGTTGTAAGGCACATCTTCGGTACTAAAGCTCTCATCTACGTCAGCGGGGATGACTTCGAAAGTGAGGCCCAGGTTACTGAGCAGGTCGCGGCGGCGCGGAGACGCGCTCGCGAGGATAATCGGAGGTAAGGAAAGACTCATCAGCCCAGTCTACCGCCCCTCGCCGACTGAGCGAAGGAGGGTAGGCAGCTCGAGGGCACGTTTCCAGGTCAGCCCGGCTCGAGCCCGCACACGCTTCCGTCACCATCTTCTTGAATGGTCGTTCGTTTTAATCTTGACAGCGGGACAAAAATGTCGTGATATTTTATACATCAGGCTGCAAATTGTGTAGACTGTTCAGGAAATTTACAACGTCCCGTTCGATCTCTCTACCAATCAAGGGAGTGGTTCCATGCAGCAACCCTCCGCCCGCCCGGTCGTCGTCCAGGCCGAACATATCGACAAACGCTACAGCAACGGCACCGAGGCGCTCCGCGACATCTCACTCAGCGTCGACGAGGGCGATTTTGTCTCGCTCGTCGGCCCCTCGGGCTGCGGGAAATCCACCCTCCTGAGGATTATTGCCGGGCTCGGTCGGGCCACGGCGGGCACCCTGAGCGTGATGGGCAGCGAACCTGGCAGGACCGACCACAGCGTGGCCTTCGTTTTTCAGGATGCCAACCTCCTGCCCTGGCGCAGCGTCGAGGACAACGCGGCGTTACCGCTCGAGCTGCGCGGCGTGAAAAAAGCCGAGCGCCTCCGGGCAGCCTCGGAAGCCCTCGAGCTTGTCGGCCTCGCGCACGCCCGTAAGGCCGTACCGGGTGAACTGTCGGGCGGTATGCAGATGCGCGTCTCGATTGCGCGGGCGCTCGTGACCCGCCCGCAACTGCTGCTGATGGACGAACCCTTCGGCGCCCTCGATGAGATCACCCGGCAGCGCCTCAACGACGAACAGCTCGCCCTCAAAGAGACGACCGGCGCGACCATCGTGTTCGTCACCCACAACGTCTTCGAGGCGGTCTATCTGTCGAGCCGCATCGTGGTGATGAGCGCCCAGCCCGGCACGATCGTCGATGACGTGGCAGTGCCCGAGGGCTACCCGCGCAGCCCGGCTTTTCGAGGCTCGAGCCTCTACGCACAGACCGTCCTGCGTATCGTCGAATCGCTCGGTCACGGTGCACTCGGTGAGACCAGTCAAGAAAACCGGCAAGAAACTAAAGACACTACCGAGGCCGCCGCATGAGCGCCCTCAGCGCCGCACCGGCCCGGAGCACTCGCACCAAGCGCTCCTCTACCCGCTTCCTCTCGACCTTCGGGCCACCGGCCCTTACCCTCCTGCTGATCCTGGTGCTCTGGCAGGGGATCGTCAGCCTCTTCAAGCTCCCGGCCTACCTCGTACCCGGCCCCAGCGACGTGTGGGAGGCGTTCGTCAGCGACGGCGCGACCATCTGGACCGCCACCTACCTGACCTTTCGCTCGTCGATCATCGCGCTCCTCATCTCGGTGGTTGTGGGCGTAATCGTTGCGCTGCTGCTGGCCTCTTCCAAGCGCCTCTACCGGGCGGCTTTTCCCTACACGGTCATCCTGCAAACCACCCCGGTTATCGCCGTCGCACCCATCATCATCGTCTGGATGGGGATTGGCCTCCCGGCGATTGCCACCATCGCCGTCATCATCTGCGTGTTTCCCATTATCGCCAACACCACCACGGGCCTCCTCTCGACCGAAGGCAAGCTCCTGCAGCTCTTTCAGCTCTACGGCGCGACGCCCTGGCAGGTGCTCTGGAAGCTGCGATTACCCTTCGCGCTCCCGTACTTTTTTGCTGGCCTGCGGGTCGCGGCGGGGCTTGCGGTCATCGGCGCCATCGTCGGGGAGTACGTCGCAGGTATGGGCGGCAATCAGGGCGGGCTCGGCTTCGTGATCGTCGAGTCGGCCAACCGCCTGCAAATGGGCAAGGTCTTCGCCGCCGCGCTGGCTTCGGCCCTCCTGGGCGTGGCATTTCTGGTCAGCATCAATCTACTCAGTTTTCTCGCGCTGAGGCGTTGGCACGCTTCGGCTGTATCACACGAAGCTTAGGGGAGGCAGTTTATGAAACGGTTTCTGGCACTATCGGTATTTGTTCTTGCGGTTCTCTTTCCTACCAGCAGTGCCCTGGCTCAAACAGCGGTCAGCTTCGTCACCAACTGGTTCGCCGAACCTGAACATGGGGGTTTTTACGCAGCCAAGAGCGACGGGCTCTACGAGGCCGAAGGGCTCGACCTCACCCTGATGCCCGGCGGCCCCAACGTCACGGGGATGTCGCTCCTGGCGGCCGGGCGCGTGCAGTTTGCCATGACCGACGCTGCCTCGGTCCTCTTCGCCCGCGACGAGGGCATCCCGGTCGTCGCCATCTTCGGCACCTTCCAGACGATGCCGCAGGGGCTCATGTACCACCCGAACCAGGACATCAGCGACTTCCCGGACCTCGAGGGCCACACTGTAACGATCGCGCCAGGGTCGGCCTACTGGCAGTTTATCGAGGCCAAATACGGTCTCGTAGGCAAGGTTCAGGTCGCCAACTACAACGGTCAGATCGCCGAATGGCTCCTCGACGACACCCGCGTCACGCAGATCTACGTTACCTCCGAGCCCTACAGCGCCAATCAGGAAGGAATCGACGCGAAGTATCTCAAGATCGCCGATTCGGGCTTCAACCCGTACGCCAACATCATCGTCACGACCGAAGCCTACGCGGCTGAAAATCCCGACATCGTGCGGGCGTTCGTCAAGGCGTCGCAGGAAGGCTGGGCGGCGTACATGGCCGATCCGGTGTCGTACACGGACGTGCTGGCAGCGGAAAACGACAGCATGACCGAGGATTTCGTGACCTGGTCGAGCGCGCAGCAGGTGCCCTACATCACCGACGCCAACACCGAAAAAGACGGCATCGGCACCATGAACCTCGAGCGCTGGACGACCCTCTACCAGCAGCTCACCGACCTGGGGCTGCTCAAAAACGAGCAGGACGTGAGCGAGGCCTTTACCACCGAATTCCTCCCGTAAGCGGTGCCCAGCCTCGGTATTCCCGAACTCAAGTCGGGGATCGTCCTGCTCTGGGCCATCTGGCTCTCCATGGTCACGCTGCTCAACATCTTCGACGCGCTCAAGACCCTGCGGGTGCTGACCCCGAGCTGGCCCGCAGCCTCCGGCAACTTCGCCTTCTTGCAGGTCACGACAAAGCTCTACGCGACCCCGGCCTGGGTCAACGCGGTGATGTTTGCCGGCGTCATCCTCTGGGAAGCGCTGGCCTCGGGGCTGCTCTGGGCGGCTTGGCTCTCCGGCAACGCTCCCGCACT
>JBMDWS010000447.1:0-7310 GCA_048594695.1 Truepera sp.
TCGATGGGCAGGTCGTTGATCGAGACGATGCGCGGCTCGGTGCCGAGCACCGACCCGCCGACGCTGAAGGCGCCTTCGTCCGTCAGCAGCTTGACGTGAACGTGCGAGGTGTAGCCCCGGCTGCGCGACGCCGTGACCTTCGAAACGCGGATATCGCGCTCCTTGGCAATCGAGGGCGCGTTGATGTAGTTGGGCGCTTCGTCCAGGATGGGCTCGAGCACGCCCTTGGTGACAGCGATCGCCACGGGGTCGGGGTCACGCGGGAAGGTGCCGGAAAATTCGATCTGGAGTTCACGCATCCGGCCTTTGGCGAGCTGCGAGACGAGCTTGCCGAGCGCCTCGCCGAGCCGAAGGTACGGCCCCAGGACCGCCATCACATCAGGCGCGAGGGCGGGCGCGTTGACAGCCCCCCGCGAGAGGTCACCCTTAAGTGCCATGGCGGTGCGCTCCAGGATCTCCTCACCTACCCGCGCCTGCGCCTCGGCGGTGTTTGCACCTAAGTGCGCGGTCAGCACCACGTTGTCAAGCTTGAGGAGCGGGTGGGTGGGCTCGGGCGGCTCGAGCACGTACACGTCGAGACCCGCCGCGAAGAGCTTGCCCGACTCGAGGGCTGCCAAGAGCGCAGCCTCGTCGATGATGCCGCCCCGCGCCGCGTTCACGACGACAGCCTCATCGGGCAGAAGTGCGAGTTCATCCGCGCCGATGATACCGATCGTTTCCTCGGTCAGCGGCGTGTGGACGGTCAGGAAGTTCGCGCGGCGCATGAGCGCGTGCAGGTCGTCGACGAGTTCGACCTTGAGGTCGTCGGCCCGCTGCCTCGAGATGTATGGGTCGTAGGCAATCACCGTCATGCCCAGACCCTGCGCTCGGCGCGACACCAGCGAGCCGATACGCCCAAGCCCGACGATCCCGAGCGTTGCCCCCT
Organism: Truepera sp.; assembly: GCA_048594695.1. GTDB lineage: Bacteria > Deinococcota > Deinococci > Deinococcales > Trueperaceae > Truepera. The sequence continues at coordinate 926 of JBMDWS010000447.1, forward strand.
TGACCTCGCGGCCCAGAAACTTGCGGTCCCAGGTTCCAGCGCGAATCTGCTTGTCCGAGCGGCTGACCCCACGTGCCGCGGCGAGCATCAGTGCGATGGCGAGTTCGGCAGCCGAAACGTTGTTCGATTCAGGTGCGTTCAGAACCAGAACGCCCCGGCGACTCGCCGACTCGAGGTCGATATTGTCGACCCCGACGCCGCCGCGCCCGATCACCTTGAGGCGTTTGGCGGCCTGAATCAGCGCCTCGTCGACCTGCGTGCGGCTGCGCGTGATGATTGCGTCGTAATCACCCGCGATCCCCAGGAGCGCCTCGCGGGTGATCCCTTCGCGGTAATCGACCTCGACGCCTTCGTAGGTTTTATCGCCGAGTTGGATAGTGTCTGTAACGAGAACCTTATGAGCCATACCCGCGAACTATACCGTGTCCGCAGCGCGGGGTAATGTCCTGACGGCTGCGGATAACCCGAAGGGCAGTCCGGGGCGGTAACAGGCTTATAGAAACCCAGGCGTTACCCGGCTCGCGCCATCTAGCGCCGCCGCACGAGGCTACGCACCACGGGAATCCCGTAGACCAGAAGCCCAGAAGCAAAAAAGAGCGTCGCGCCGATCAGGTAGACGTTGGGTAGTGCCCGAAACGGCGCATCCCCAAAGAGCGACCAGCCACCAAAAAGAACGAACTGAAGCGCCAGCAGCAGAATCGGCACGAGCGCCGCCCGGCGTGTGTCGCGGCGGTAGAGACGCGGCCCAAAGCGCAGGATAACGAACGCCAGCGCAACATCGATAAGACCCACGACGCTCGCTGCGACCGGGTTAAAGCTGCGAAAGGCCAGCACCATGGAGTAGATAAGGTGAAAGAACCAGGGCAGTGCCGACACGAGCACGGCTTCAGGCATTCGCCCTGGGCGAGCGCGGCGCAAAACCCAACCCACGACCAAACCCAGCCCGACGAGTAGAAAACCAAAACGTAAGAGTAGTGCCATCAGAGCATCCCGGCTCGAGCATACACCGAGGCCTCGCCCCTGCTTAGGGCAAAACCTCCGTGTAAAACGCTGTCGCCCGACGCTAGCGGCGCGGGCCGATCAAACCCAAGCAGCGGGCAACTCGAGATCAGTGCGCGCTCGGCACAGCCTGCGCTTCGGGATCACCTGCGACCGCAGGCTGCTCACGCCGCATAAAAAAGCTCAGCAATAGCGCCAGCAGCGCTATACCTGCCCCGACCGTAAAGGCTGCGTGGAGTCCGCTCATCTGTGCGAGCTCGGGTGAGGCGGCGCTCCCAAGGTTCGCCTCGGTGCGGATCGACATGATGGTAATGAGAAGCGCCGTTCCGACAGCCCCGGCAACCTGTTGCAGCGTGCTCATGATGGCGCTGCCGTGGGAGTAGAGGCGGCTCGGCAGCGGGTTGAGCCCGCTCGTCATGACCGGCGTAAAGAGAAACGACAACCCCAGGCTAAAGGTCAGGTGCAGCACCAGAATGAACGGGGTCGCCGTCGTTGGTGACAGGGTCGTAAATCCGAAGAGCGTCAAGCTGAGGAGCGCCGACCCACCCACGACCAGATAGAGCGGCCCGAAGCGGTCGAAGAGTCGTCCGACAATCGGGGCCATTACGCCCATGAGCGCCCCACCCGGCAAGAGGAGCAGGCCCGTCTGCAGGGAGGAAAACCCGCGCACGCCCTGCAGGTACATGGGTAGCAGGATGGCCGAGGCGAAAAGCGCCATCATGACGATCATGATGAGCACGACGCTCAGGCGAAACATCGGGTATTCGAAGGCGCGCAGGTCGAGGAGCGGACGGTCCTGACGTTGAAGCTGCAGCTGGCGTAAGACAAACAGAACAAGCGAGACACCGCCCACAATGAGCGCCCCTGAGACGACCGGACTCGCAAAGCCCTCGGTTCCCTCTCCGGCACGACCAAACCCGTAGACAATGCCGCCAAAACCGAGCGCCGAGAGCAGCACCGAGAGCAGGTCGACCGAACTGCGGCGCGTTTCCCCGATATCCTCGAGCTTCCATGCCCCGTACGCAAGTGCCCCGATCGCAATGGGCAGCACGAACACGAACATGTAGCGCCATGAGAGCGACTGAATGATGATGCCGGAGATAGTCGGGCCGATAGCGGGCGCAACCGAGATCACGGTGCTGAGCGTCCCCATCATCGCGCCCCGGTTCTGCGGCGGGACCAGCGCCAGAACGGTGGTCATCAACAGGGGCAGCATGATCGCCGTGCCGGAGGCCTGCACGATGCGACCCGCGAGCACCACCCCAAAGGTCGGGGCGACGGCTGCGGTGAGCGTCCCGAGGGTGAATAGGCTCATGGCAGCAATAAAAACGGTGCGGGTACTAAAGCGCTGGATGAGAAAACCCGTCACCGGGATGACGACCGCCATCGTGAGCAAGAAACCTGTCGAGAGCCACTGCACCGTGCTGGCGCTGACATTCAGTTCGACCATCAGCCTGGGCAGTGCGACGTTCATGATGGTCTCGTTCAGAATGACCACGAAGGTCGAGATGAGCATCATCAGAATGATGCGGAAGTTCTGCCTCGAAAGCGCCTGCGCCGAGACGTCCGGGGATAGTGCGGGGGATACGGTCGCCATAACAACTCCTCAACATGCGGGTGGCCGTCCAGATATCCGGCGCACAAACCTCAGTAAATGAGGTACACAAAAGCTACTCTAAGGGCCTAAATCCTAAAGTACAACTTGTCTGTATACAAGACGTACCTGAGCCACCGAACATACGGCTGGCGTGCCCGAAAGGTCATACACGCCGCCCTGCCGACCCGGGTCACCATGCCCGTGACCCGCAACCGCGAAAGTATAACGGGGCACTGTCAAGGTTTGATGAAGGGCAGGATACGGGCTGTCGGCATACGCTCTCTGTCCCGAGTCAGCCCCGAACCGAAAAATTTTGAGCCGGGAAAGCCCCCGGCCCGGGACAGGTGCTTCCCTTAGAGTTCGACCCGCGCCCCGAGCTCGATGACCTGGCTCGGCGGCAAGTGATAGTAGACCGAAGCGCTTACAGCGTTACGGGACATCAGGGCAAACAGGCGTTCGCGCCAGACCGCCATACCCGGACGCTCGGTTGCGAAGAGTGTTTCATGCCCCAGAAAATAGGTGACCTCTTCGGTGTTGAGTTTCTGGCCCTCGAGCTTCAAGTTACGCAGCGCCCCTGCAACGTTGGGGTTTTCCATGTACCCGTAGTGCAGCACGACCTGATAGAAATTGTTGCCGAGTTCGGTCACGGTGATGCGTTCAGCGATGCGGATGCGCGGGACGTGTTCGGTCTTGACTGCCAAAAAGACGACCCGTTCGTGCAGCACCTTATTGGTCTTGAGGTTCTGCGCGAAGGAGAAGGGCGTGCCCTTGGGATCGCGAAACATAAATATAGCCGTGCCGGGCACCCGCAGGGGGGGGTTCTCGAGCAGCTTGTCCAAAAACACGTTGAGAGGCGTGACCTCCGCGTCGAGCCGCTCCGAAACGAGCTTGCGCCCGCGCTTCCAGGTCGTCAGCAGGACGAAAATCACAAACGCCACGAGGAGCGGAAACCAGCCACCGTGCGGAATCTTGACGGTGTTGGCCAGAAAAAACGCGCCGTCGATCACCAGAAAAAACAGGCACAGCGGCAGGGCCAGAGCGAGCGGCCAGCGCCAGCGCCAGCGGGCAACGAAGTAAAAGAGAATCGTCGTAATGACCATGGTCATAGTCACCGCGATGCCGTAAGCCGCAGCCAGGTTGGACGACGAGCGAAAACCGAGCACCAGCCCCACACAGCCGACCATCAGCGCCCAGTTGACGCTCGAGATGTAGACCTGCCCGTGCGACTCGGCGGAGGTGTGCTTGAGCTGGATATGGGGCACATAGCCCAGTTGCGCCGCCTGCATGGTGAGCGAAAAAGCCCCTGAGATAAGCGCCTGTGAGGCGATGATGGTCGCCGCCGTCGCCAGCACCACCACTGGATAGAGCGCCCAGTCCGGCACCATTTCATAAAAAGGATTGACGATAGCACTCGGATCGCGCAGGATAAGCGCGCCCTGCCCAAAATAGTTGAGAAGCAGGGAGGGCAAAACGACCACGAACCAGGCCAGCCGGATCGGCTTGCGCCCGAAATGTCCCATGTCGGCGTAGAGCGCTTCGCCTCCGGTTACGACCAGGAAAACTGCGCCCAACACGAGAAAACCCGTCCAGCCGTTGGCGGCAAAAAATCTCAGTGCGTGCACAGGGTTGACCGCGCCCAACACGCCCGGCTCACGAACAATATTGAGCACGCCCAGAAACGCGATGGTCACGAACCAGAACAGCGTGATCGGCCCAAAGATTCGCCCGACCCCGCCCGTCCCAAAACGCTGGACCAAAAAAATTCCTACGAGAATAACCACGGCAATCGGCAGGATGTAAGGCTCGAAGAAGGGTGTAGCCACACCCAACCCCTCGACCGCCGAAAGCACGGAAATGGCCGGGGTGATGACGCCGTCGCCGTAGAGGAGCGCGGTGCCGAACAAACCGAGCAGAATAAGCAGCCAGCGCCCGCTCCCGCGCTGCACGTTCTTTTGCGACAGGAGCGAGGTCAGAGCCAGGATGCCGCCCTCGCCGTCGTTGTCGGCGCGCATGATAAAAACCAGATACTTGACCGAAATCACGATAATGAGCGACCAGAAGATGAGCGAGAGAATGCCGAGGATGTTGGGGTCCGTAGGCGCCAAGTGATGGGTTTCATGAAACGATTCACGCAGGGCGTAGAGCGGGCTGGTCCCGATGTCGCCATAAACGACGCCGAGCGCCCCGAGCGCGAGAGTGATGAGCGAAGGCCCTTTCGCGGATGCTTTAGAGGATGTCTTCATGGGAACGGCTAAGTCTACACCCAAAGGGCGCGCGTTCTGGGCAATCCAGCCGCTCACATCTCCCCTTGCAAACGCGCCCAGGCACGGTGAGGTGAGGCCAGAAGTAGCCTAGCGCGTTGACAGCCGACAAGCCGGACGCCTACAATTACCTTAATATTTGAGTGTTTTGGCGCGTATTGTTTTCCTGCAGGCCGTTTGCTGCAGACCAAGGAGGAACCCGTATGTGCGGACGCTACGCCATCACCACCAAGGATTCGGTTATTGCCGAGCACTTCCGGGCCCGTCAGGGATCGTTCGCGTTCGGGCCGTCCTACAATATTGCGCCAACCCAGCAGGTACCTGTCGTCCTCGAGCAGGGCGGAGAGCGCGTACTCCTGAGCGCGCAGTGGGGGCTTTTGCCCGCCTGGGTCAAGGATCCGAAAGCGTTTAGGGCCAGCATGTTCAATGCGCGCGCCGAATCGCTTGCGGAAAAGGCCTCCTTCAAGGGACCGCTGCGGCGTAAACGGGCCATTATTCCCGCTTCGGGCTTTTATGAGTGGCAGCGTGAAGGAAGCCGCAAAACGCCTCACTACATCGAACTGGCAGACCACACGCCCATGGGCTTTGCCGGCCTCTATGACGTCTGGAACGATGAAGTTTTAAGCTGCACCGTCATCACCACGACGCCCAACACGCTGATGGCAAAAATCCACGACCGGATGCCCGTCATCCTCGCTCCAGAAGATTACGACCGCTGGCTCGAGCCTACCCTGACCGAGGTCGAAGCAGTCGAGGACTTACTCAGGCCTTTCGGGGGCGAGATGACCGAACATGTCGTTTCGGCAGCAGTCAATTCACCAAGGAACAACTCACCGGAACTCATCGACGTGGCGTAGATTCGCAAATTATAGATTCGCACATTAAAGCCTTTACCTATAGATTGTTCAGCGGCTGCCCAGGAACCCTGATTACTGCGTGAAGGAAGGCTTTTCGCCTTATTCGTCGACTCGCACGTCTCGCAGGGTCTTACGGTATCGGTGTAGAACAACGGCGAGCGTGGCGCTTATGCCCGTTGTCTTTCTCGCTGACCCGGTTACGCTCGACAGAATCACCTCCCAAACGGTTCCAAGACGCAGTTCGCTTTCGCCTCGTCACCAATGCAGAGATAGACCCGAAAACACGAGCAGATGGTCATGGACAGGCGAATCCAGTGGACTCATCAAAGAGTCGCAATAGGCTGGACACAGCGTAGCTTCGACGAAAAATGCCCACAAATCTCACCTCCCGCATACCCGAGATTTGCACCGATGTGGTCCTCTGGTTAATATAAGAAAAACGCGCCTGCGGAGGTTTTTTATAAGCTATAAGTTATCACTTAAGAGTCCGGTGAAGGTCGATCGCTCGCTTTACCTCGTCCTGAAGGGGAAAAACTCGGCAAGAGAAGAGACTCTCCGGAGACGAGCGATAAGGAAAAGAAGCGTTTTTCAACCGGTTTAGCTGATAGGCAAGGAGATATTCCGAAGATGAAACTCTGGCAACGAAAATTTTCACGCCGCACCTTTTTGGC
>JBMDWS010000448.1:0-6898 GCA_048594695.1 Truepera sp.
CACGCTCGCCTTTGCCCGCGAGCACGGCTACGTCGAAACGCTCCTTGGGCGCCGCCGGATGATTCCAGATATTAAAAGCGGCAACCGCAACGCCCGCGAGTACGCCGAGCGCACCGCCTACAACATGCCGATTCAGGGCACACAGGCCGATATCGTCAAGCTCGCCATGCTGGAGCTTCAGCCCAAACTAGAGGCGGCAGGCGCGAAACTGCTCTTGCAGGTTCACGACGAACTCGTGATCGAAGCGCCCGAAGCGGAGGCCGAACGGGTAGCCGAGACGGTCAAAGAAGTCATGGAAAACGCGTACAGCCTTCAGGTGCCGCTGACCGCCGAAGTCGGTATCGGCAACAACTGGCTCGAGGCCAAGTAGCACCACGCCGAGTAGCACCACGTCCCGGTGCCAAAGGGAATCACGATGCCCCAAGCAGCACCCGTGTACGATTTATGAGTTTGCCGCAAGTACGCCTGCGTTAAGATGGCGTCATGTCCAGACGTTATTTCGGCACCGACGGCATCCGGGGACAGGCTGGTCACACCCCGATGACCGCCGAGTTTGCCTTTTTAGTGGGGGTCGCCGCGGCCGAAGCCCTCAAGGGGGCGGGACGGCAGGCACCTACTGTCCTGATCGGCCGTGATACCCGCCGTTCCGGCCCGATGCTCGAGGCGGCCCTTACTGCGGGCCTAACCTCGAGGGGCGCACATACCCTCGAGCTGGGCGTCGTCCCGACCCCCGGCGTGTCGCACCTGTGCCGTTCGCTCGGCGCGGCGGCAGGCATCGTCATCAGCGCCTCCCACAACCCTTTCGAAGACAACGGGATCAAATTTTTCAGTGCCGACGGCGAGAAACTTTCGGACGCTCTCGAGCACGAGATCGAGGAGTACCTCGAGCGCGTCACGAACTTACCCGCCGTCAGCGGGGCCGAGATCGGCACGACCGCGCACTACGCCCGAAACTTCGGACACGAGTACCGCGACTTTCTCGTCGCCTCCGGCCCCGACCTACGCGGCCTCAAGATCGGCCTCGACTGCGCCAACGGTGCCGCCTTCGAACTCGCGCCGGAGGTCTTTACCCTGCTCGGCGCCGACATCTCGGTTATCAACGCCGCGCCCGACGGCGTCAACATCAATACCCGGTGCGGCTCGACACACCCTGCAGCTATCCAGACGTTCGTGTTGGAGCACGGTCTCGACCTCGGCGTCACCTTCGACGGCGACGCCGACCGGGCGCTCCTCGTCGACCGGAAGGGGCGGCTGATTACGGGCGACCACATGCTGGCGATCTGCGCGCTCCACCGTCAGGAGCAGGCCGTGGTCTCGACCATCATGGGTAACCTGGGGCTCGAGCACTACCTGGCAGAACGCGGCGTCGGCTTTTACCGTGCCGCTGTCGGAGACCGCTACGTTCACGAGATGCTCCGCGCCAAAGGCCTCTCGCTAGGTGGTGAGCAGTCCGGGCATGTCCTGTTCCTCGATAAAGCGCCGACCGGCGACGGCATCCTGAGTGCGCTTCAGACGCTCGCCGCCGTGCAGCACTCCGGCAAAGGTTTGGAGAGCTGGTTCGAGGAGATCGTCATGTACCCGCAGCTTCTTCTCAATGTCCGGGTGGATCCGCTGGTCAAAGCGCGCCTCGCCGAGCACGCCGAGGTCATGGCGGCGCTCGAGCGGGCTTCGGAGCAACTGAACGGCGAGGGACGGGTCAACGTCCGCCCTTCGGGCACCGAACCCCTGGTACGGGTCATGGTCGAGGGGCGCGACGCCCTAGTGATCGAGCAGGTCGCCCGCGACATCGCGGCGGTCGTCGAAAGCGCGACACTTTAACGATCTGTCCTCAGGTTTAGAGCATCCTGCACAGGGCAAGCCTGGCGCGAGGCCTGACCCTGCGCCGGATGAAACGAATATTCTCGTGATAGCTCAGCCTGTATGGCCACCTTTGGGACAACGGATACGTACGGTCGGCCATCCAGGTAGTTAGCTTTCGTGTATGAGACTCGCTTGATTCTGTTTGTTTACAAAGTCTGCAACTCGATATGATGCAACGCGTGTACGACATCACCCGCGCCCTTACCCAAGGGCACCCCAACTGGCCCGGCGACACGCCTCTGACGCTCGAGCTGACCGCCGACATGCGACAGGGCTCGGCAGTCAACATCATGGCGCTACAGACCTCCACGCACTGCGGCACGCATCTGGACGCACCTTTTCATTACAGCGAGAATGGACCCCGGCTCGGCAGCATCCCGCTGGACGTGCTCGTCGGTGAGGTGCTTGTCATCGACGCTCGAGGCGGCCTGACGCCGGATAGTTTGGGGCGCTACGGCGACCTGCCCAAACGCGTGCTCTTCTACACTGGCGAACCCGAACACTGGGAGACTTTTCCGGACGCTTTTAGCCCACTGCCCCCGGAACTTATCCACGCGCTCGCCGACCGCAGCGTTCGCCTCGTCGGCACCGACGCACCGAGCGTCGATACGCTGACAAGCAAGGAGTTGCCTGGACACAAGGCGTGTCTCGAGCGGAACGTGCTGATTCTCGAGGGCCTCACGCTGGGGGCCGTCCCCGAGGGGCGCTACGACCTCATCTGCTTGCCCCTCAACCTGCCGGACGCCGACGCCTCCCCGGTACGGGCCATCCTGAGAGAGGTACACATATGAAGCGTGACGCGTTTTTGCTGCCTCGGGGCATCTACTTGGACGGCAACTCACTCGGGCCGCTCACCCACGCGGCGCAGGCCGCGACCGAGCGCCGCCTCAAGCAGTGGCAGCACCTGGCGGTGAGCGGCTGGGACGAGTGGTTCGAGCTTTCAGAGCGCCTCTCCCCCGCACTCGCCCGGCTCGTCGGCGCCGAACCCGCCGAGGTCATCTCAACAGGCTCCATCACCACCAACCTGCACGCACTTCTGGCGACCTTCTACCGGCCCGAAGGGGAAAAACGTAATCTGCTGGCGACCAGCCTCGACTTTCCCAGCGACCTCTACGCGCTAGCGGCCTGGGCCGAACGGGCCGGGGCCGAACTCAAACTCATCCCGTCGCGGGACGGGCACACGCTGGAGGACGAGGACGTCGCAGCCTCGCTCACGCCTGATATCGCACTGGCAGTGCTGCCGACCGTGCTCTACCGTAGCGGGCAGCTGCTCGACGTCAAGGGCGTGACCGCGCTGGCCCACAGCCGGGACATTCTCATCGGCTGGGACGCCGCGCACTCCGTCGGCGCACTGCCGCACGCCTTTCACGAGGCCGGGGTGGATTTCGGGGTGTGGTGCTCGTACAAGTACCTGAACGCCGGACCCGGCGCACCGGGCGGACTCTTCGTGCATGAGAAGCACTTTGACCGCACGCCGGGGCTGCCGGGCTGGTGGGGCCACGACAAGGCTACGCAGTTCGAAATGGCCCCGGCATTCCGCAAGGCGCCGGGAGCAGGTGCGTACCAGATCTCGACACCAAGCATCATCGGCCTCGCCGGGCTCGAGGGAGCCCTCGCTATCTTCGAGGAAGTCACCATCGAGGCGGTGCGGACGCGTTCGCTCGAGCTGACCGACTATCTCATCAATCTCGTCGACGCGCAGCTGCCCGAACTGACGCTGCGCACGCCCAGGGACCCGGCCCGGCGGGGAGGGCACGTAGTGCTCGAGCACCCGGACGCCCTCGAGCTGAGCCTCGCGCTGCGTGCGCGCCATATCATCCCCGACTACCGCGCCCCCAACCTGCTGCGCCTCGCGCCCGTGGCGCTCTTTAATCACGAAACGGAACTGGATACCACCGTGACGGTGTTGCGCGAACTGCTGAGCAGCGGCGATTACCGAGCGCACGCCAAAAGCAGCGTCACGTGAGGGTCGTGTGTCGCCTGCTCTAGCACCTCGAAAGGGAGCTGATGCTACACTTTGTCGAGTAATCCGTCCTGCGTAGTTAGTGGACGGGCCGGAGGTTGCTGTGAAAGACCACGATTATTGCCCGATTTACAAGTCCATCGATCTGCTTCAGGAAAAGTGGACGCTGCATATCGTGCGCTCGCTCCTAGACAGCCCCAAGGGCTTTAACGAACTCGGGCGCGACATCGGCGGCTGCAACCCGACGACCCTGACGCAGCGGCTCGAGCGGCTCGAGGCGTCTGGAATCGTTCAAAAAACGGTGCAGTCCACCATGCCACCGCGTACCCGCTACACCCTGACCGAGGCCGGACTGGCGTTACAAAAAGTCATCGACAGCATAGGAAGCTGGGGCAACCGTTACCTCTTGGCGCAGCCCGGCACACCCTGCGGTGAACCATCGAACAGGACCGAACCCCCCGCGAGGGACTCGTCCGAAAGGATTAACAGCCTGCGCGGCTAGACGATAAGCTCTGGCAAAGTAGGCTTTGCATCATACTCCAGGGATCGCCTGCGCCCGGAATGCGAGGGACCGATGCACCGCGACACGGTGTGGCGCCTGACGATCTACTTTTTGCTTTTTGGCGCATTCTTTCTAGGTCTGCCGCAGATCCATTACACGGTCGCCGTGATGGTCGCCGTGATCTTGCGCCATAAGGACCAACCTCTCAACGAACCGCTGTTTTAGGTCCGTCGTACCACAAACGACCCCAGCCCCCTCCGTTTGCGCCGAGGCGGCTGGGGTCCGTTTTTTATACAGCTAGCGAACTTGCAGTTTCCTGCGTTTTTCGGCGTTGTTGGAGCGGTAGAAGAGGTCGGCCAACTCGAGGTTGAGCTGCATGAGTTCGCGGTCCTTGAGGCCTGCCTCAAGCTGCTCTTTGCAGCGCCCAACACGTTCGGCGACCAGGGCGTCTTGCGCACTTCGCTGCCTGCCCGGCGGAACTGCCGCGAGACGCTGCTCGAGCCGAGCGATGAGGTCGGTCGCAGCGCCATGATGTCTTTCCCGCTCGAGCTTACTCAGTTTCATAGAACTCAGTCTCATTGGTGTCGGTTTCACAGGAATTGGTTTCACGGTGTGCACCCCCGCACACCGCAAAGTTTATCATCTTTCTCTAACATTTATGTGGGTTCAACCTTCATGAACTGTTTAGTCTTCCTTTTGTCCTAGCGTGTCTGGCCGGAGCCTGCCAAAACGCCGGAACCTTACAACCAGCAAAAGCGACGCCGAAACGAGCCCCAGAACCAGACCCGACCACAGTCCCCGTGGACCCAACCCCAGACCGAAGGCAAAAAAAGTACCCGACAAAAGCCCGATACCCCAGTACGACAGGAGAGAAATGAGCATAGGGACACGCGTGTCCTTAAAGCCGCGCAGCGCCCCCGCCGCACTGACTTGCAGGCCGTCGAAGATCTGGAAGGCCGCGACGAAGGCAAAAAACTGCACCGCCATGCGGATGATGGGTCCGTTTTCCGGCTTCTCGGCCTCGAGAAAAAACGCAGCGATTCGTTCGGGAACCAGCCAGTAAGCCAGAGCGCTACACGCCATAAACGCGACACTCAGCGCAATGCCGATCCAACCGGCCCGCCTCGCGGCAAACGCGTCGCGGCGGCCCGCTGCTTGCCCCACTCGCACGGCAGTCGCTGCTGCTAAGCCAAGCGGAATCATGAAGGTAAAAGACGCCGTCTGAATGGCGATCTGATGCGCCGCGAGTGCCACGGTGCCAAACGTCCCCATGAGGATCGCGGTCACCGAGAAAAGCCCGCTCTCGAAGCCCGACATGAGACCTATCGGCAGGCCGATCGCAACCAGGTTACGCAGCACCGGAAGCTCCGGGCGCGGAAACGAGGAGAAAATCCCTAGATCGGGTAGTGCCCGGCGCACGTAGAGTGCCGCAACCAGAACCATCACCCAGTAGACAAAAGCGCTCGCCCAACCCGTTCCGACAGCACCAAGCGCCGGAAACCCGAAGTGCCCGAAGATCAACGTGTAGTTGACAACGACGTTGAGCCCCACACCCAGAAACGCGATATACATGATCGGGCGCGGCCTGGATAGGCCCTCGAGCAGCCCGCGCAAACCCGAAAACCATAGAGACGGCAGATATCCCCAGCAAATCGCCCGCAGCCAGGCTCCAGCAAGCTCGGCATTTTGCGGCTCCTGACCCATGCGTAAAAGCAGCGGTTCGGCTTGCCAGAAGAGAACGAACGCGGGCAGCGTCAGAAGCAGCGCGACGTAAAAGCTCTGCCGCGTGGCACGACTCGCCAGCTCGAGCTCCCCGGCCCCAAACGCCTGCGACACCGTCGGCGCAACCGCACCCATCACCCCGATACCGATAATGAGCGCGAAGAAAAAAATGTTGCCCCCGAGCGCGATGCCAGCTAGCGCGCTGCCACTCACGCGCCCGACCATGAGCGTGTCGATGAGCCCCATAGAAACCTGCGCGAGCTGCGCGAGAATCAGGGGCAAGGCCAGCGCTACGGTGCGCCAGACCTCGAGCCGGAGGGGCGGTTGAGGAGGAGTCGCAGCGACGTTCATGACAGGCGACTATAACCGGATTTTCTCAGCGGTCAGCGTCCGTGGTCGGCTTCTGGGGTCAGCGTCTGTCGGCAGCGGGGCGTTTCTCGGTGATCCGCCAGTAGTAGCCATCAGGGTCGAGCACCCGAAAATCTCGAAGTCCCCAGGGCTGTACCGTCAGCTCGCTGCTGACGCTATAGGACGCCGTAACGTGAGCAAAGGTACCCTGTATATCCTCGACCTCGAGCACCATCTCGATACCCAGACCCTTGTTACCCTGCCCAGCCAGCGGGTGCGACTTTTCAAGCGAACGGATGTTCTGGATGGCGACTTTTGCCTCACCCCATTGCAGCGAATAGTACTGCTTGTCCTCGTTGGATCCCACAACCGAGAAGTTCAGGATATCGCGGTAAAACGCCAACGACTTTTGAACATCGGTCACGAACAGCTCGAGCCTGAGCGCCATGACCATCAGCTTACGGGGTTTTTGGCTGCGAGGCCGTAAACTGCGCACGAATCGC
>JBMDWS010000449.1:0-2249 GCA_048594695.1 Truepera sp.
CTCTGGGCACTCCACGAGCACCTGGGACTCGAGGCCCCGACCGAATACAGCGACCTCGCCACGCTCGGCACCATCGCCGACGTCGCGCCGCTTCTGGGTGAAAACCGCTCTCTCGTGACCCTGGGGCTGGCCCAGCTGGCCCGTTCACGCTGGCCCGGCCTGCAGGCGATGCTGGCCCGTACCCTCTCGCACGGAGGCGCACCCACAGCCCGCGACGTGGCCTTCGTGATCGCGCCGCGCCTGAACGCCGCCGGGCGACTAGGCGAGGCAGACTTCGGCCTCGAGCTGCTCACCACCGCCTCCGAGCGGCGGGCTCTGGAACTCTCGAGCTATCTGGACGCCCGCAACGCCGACCGCCGCAAACTGCAAGACCAGATGCGGGAGGGGGCGCTGGAGCTGGCCGACCCGGACGCGCCCGCGCTGGTTCTGGAAGCCCCTGGCTGGCACCCCGGCGTGATGGGCATCGTCGCGAGCAAGCTTTTGGAGCGCTACTACAAGCCTGTCTTCATCATGGCGGCGGGCAAGGGCTCGGTGCGCTCGACGCCGGGTATTTCAGCAGTAGGCGGGCTCGAGTACGCCCGTGACCTGTTGGAGCGCTTCGGTGGGCACTCGCAGGCGGCGGGCTTTGCCATCCGTGAGGGGCAGATCGACGCCTTTCGCGAGCGCATCTTCGAGTACACCCTGCAACACCCTGTCCCCGAACCCGAACTCTTGGCCGACACCCTGCTGACCCCGGACGAGATCGACACCGACCTCTACCGGGCTGTCACGTCGCTCGAGCCCTTCGGCACTGGGCATCCGGCCCCGGTTTTTGCCCTCTCCGGCTCGCTTCTGAACGCCAAGGGGATGGGGCAGGGCGGCAAACACCTGAGCCTGCAGCTCGCCACCGAGACCGGCAGCCTGCGTGGGGTGGCCTGGAACCTCGGCAGTGAGGCCGACACTCTGCGGGCCGCAGGGCGGGTGATCGCGGCGGGAGCCCTGCGCGAGAACACCTGGCAGGGCAAGACGAGCCTCGAGTTTCTGGCAGACGGCGTGCGCCCCACGCTGCGGCTGGAAGCCAGTAACGACGGGACCTCCCCGCCACCCATCTTTCGCGGCCCCGCGCCGGGCAGCGAGCGCACCCTCACCGAGTTTCCCCTCGGCCCCGACCCCCTGACGCTGACGGCACCCTTCGCCGCGCTCGTACAGGCGGGTGAACCGCTCTACCTGGACTTGACTGAGAGGGACCTGGAGGCAATCCTGACCGCTGACCTGCCGCCCATGCTTGCCGAGGTGCGCTACGCTTTTATTCGGCTACAACGCGGGCAACCGCTGCGCCACAGCGAGACCAAGAGCGCTCTCTGCCACCAGATCCTGACAGAACTCGAGCTGCTCGATGCTACGGGTCAGACCACTAAGGGCCAGAAGCGCGATCCTTACAGCTCTGACACGCTGGTGCAGGGACTTACCGAACGCTACAGACTCACGAGCTTCATCAAGGCGTACCGACTGCTCGAGGACGACACCTTTGCCCGGACGGTGCACACCCTGTTCGGTGAAGCGAAAGCACCGGAAATCTCTCCTTACAGGTAACACTCGACCCTGTGCGCCCCGAGGCTTGCGTGCGATACTTGCAGCATGACCACGTCCGCCCGCGAGCCCCACGTTCCCACCTCACCCCCACCCGACCTTACCCGCGTCGAGGCTGAACTGAAGGCCAGCCTCGAGGGCGAAGTGCGGTTCGACAAGGCCGCCCGCATCCTCTACGCCACCGACGCCTCCCCTTATGAAATCAAGCCCTACGGCGTGGTGGTGCCCAAAAACGTCGAGGACATCCGCAAGACGCTCGAGGTCGCCCGGCGCTACGGCCTGCCCGTGCTGCCTCGGGGCGGCGGCACCTCCCTCGCGGGGCAGACCGTCGGTGAAGCCATCGTCGTGGACGTGTCCAAGTACATGGACAAGATTCTGGCGTTCGACGAACAGGCCCGCACCATCAAGGTCGAGCCAGGCGTGGTGCGCGACCCGCTGAACGCCTTCCTGAAGCCTTACAAGCTCCAGTTCACCCCGGACGTCTCGACCACCAACCGCGCCAACGTCGGGGGGATGATTGCCAACAACTCCGCCGGGACGCGCAGCATCAAGTACGGCAAATCGGTCGATCAGGTCATCGCCATGACCGTGATGCTGATGGACGGCACCGTGACCGAACTGCGCGAACTTTCAGCCGACGAGCTGAACGAGAAGCTCGAGCTGTCCGGTTTAGAGGGCGA
>JBMDWS010000045.1:0-6315 GCA_048594695.1 Truepera sp.
CGCTCGAGACCCTCGCCCGAGCGGGCAAGATCGCCCTTTTGCCTAGCACCGACGCGCGGGCCGAGGGTGCAGAAGCGACCAACCTGCCGCCCAACAGCCTCCTCGTCCGGGCGCTCGAGCCCGGTGCGCTCCGGGACGCGCTCGCCAAAAACCGCCCGCGCCCGGCGCAGGTCCGCTACGCGGGCCACACGTGGTACGTCTTCAGCGAACCGAACCCCGTCGAGCGCGAGGGGTCGCAGCGCCCCGCCGGACCCGACCGGGCAAAACTGCAGCGCTACCGGGATGCAGGCTGGGACGTCGCTTACCGTCCTGTGAATTACCCGAACCTGGCCTTCGTCGGGCGTGACTTCCCCGAGGCAGGCTACCTCATCCACGAAGGGCTCGAGGTCGCGGGTAATCCGGATAGGCTCTCACAGACCGTCGTGGCGTCGCAGGATTACCTGACGGGCATCATCGAGGGAACAGCGCAGGCCGGCATGAGCGCCATCATCCAGAAGGTGCCCTTGGCCCGCACCTTCAGCATCTCGCAGGAGTGGCTCAATACGCTCGACCCGCAGACCGTCGCCGACAAGTACCTGCTCGCCGCCGACGAGCGCGGGGCGCGTCTTCTCTACCTTCGTCCCTATACCGACGAAACCATGGGCGACATGACCGCCAACAGCGAAACGCTCATCCGGGCCGTTCGTACGGGCCTCGAGGCGAACGGCTTTACGGTCGGCCCGGTGCAGGCACTCGCCTACTCGAGTCCGCTGCCTTTGCGCCTCCTCGCCGGGATCGGCGTCCTGGCGGGTGTCGGACTACTGGCAACGCTCTATCCGGGTTTTTGGGGCGTCCTGGTGGCGCTCGGGGTACTCGGGCTCGGGGTGCTGGCTGGAGGGCTCTCGTGGGACGCGCTGGCTCTAGCGGCGGCGCTCAGTTTTCCCGTACTCGGCTATGCACTCTTTCCCAACAGGCTCGGCAGCCTCTTCGGTGCTGTCGGGCTGAGCCTCTGCGGGGCCGTGCTGCTCACAGCCGTGGGAAGCGAACGCAATACACTCCTGGCTGTCACGCCCTTTGCTGGCGTTGCAGCGACACTCGTCGTACCGCCCGCGCTCTTTCTGTTCTGGGTGATGCTCCGCGAGCGCTCCCCAGCAGACTGGGTCCGGACGCTGTGGCGGCAGCCCATCCGCCTGGGCGACGCCTTTCTGGTCCTCGTCGGGCTAGCCGCGCTGGCGCTCGTGCTGCTGCGCCGGGGCAACTTTCCTGTGATCGGCGCGAGCGACTTTGAACTGAGCGTCCGGGCGCTCCTGTCGGACTACTTCGCTCGCCCGCGCTTCAAGGAACTCATCGGGCATCCGCTGGCGGTGCTGGCGCTCCTCAATCCGCGCTGGCCACGCCTGCTGCGCGGGCTGCTGCTGACCGTCGGGGTGGTGGCGCTCTCGAGTATCGTCAATTCGTTTTCGCATTACCACACGCCGCTCCTTGTTTCGCTTGAACGCACCATCGTCGCGCTCATCATTGGACTCGTGCTGGGGCTCGTGCTCAACCCGCTCGTCCGCTTGTGTATTCGGGGCGTTGAAAGCTGGCTGGCACACGCACGCCGCGACGAACCCACCCCGTGAAGATTTTCTTCAGCGGCTACTACGGCTTTGGCAACCTCGGGGACGAGGCGCTTCTGGCGGGGCTGCTGGGCGCGCTCGAGCCCACCCTTACCCCCAGCCTGCGTGTCCTCTCCCAGAATCCGCAACGCACCCGAACGCTGCATGGTGTAGGAGCCACCCATCGCCTTTACGGTCTGCCCGCCCTACTCGGGCCAAGCGTCCTCATTTCGGGCGGCGGTGGCCTCCTGCAGGACAAGACCTCTGCCCGCAGTCTGCAGTATTACCTTGGCGTGATCGCCCTCGCCAAACACTTCGGGCACCGCGTGATCGTCTACGGGCAATCGGTCGGGCCGCTGAGCGAGGACGGAAAAAGAGCTGTGGCGAAAACACTGCGCGGCGTACCCATTGCCGTACGCGACAGGCCCTCACAGGACCTTTTGGGGCGTCTCGAGCTGCCCGCCACGCTCGTTGCCGACCCGGCGTTGCTCCTCCCCGGTCCTGCCACCAGACTAGACGAGATGAGTCCCGTCCTGCTCATCCCGCGCGGTGGCTACCCGGAGGTCACTGAAACGTTCAAAACGCTGGCCTGGAAGCTGCACGATGAGGGTGTTCCCCTCGCAGGGCTCGCGCTTCACCCGGCAGAGGACGACGCGCCCCTCGCCGAACTGACAGCCCACGTGCCAACGCTGTCACGTCTTAATGCCGACACGCCGCTCGAGGCGCTCGCACACATCGCCCGTAGCCGACACGTGATTTCGGCGCGGCTGCACGGCCTGATCCTGGCGGCGCGGGCGCGGCGGCCCTTTAGCGGCGTCGCCTACGACCCCAAGGTCGCGGCGTTTATGACCGAAGTCGGCGGCCATGCTCAACCGCTCACCGTTCAGCCAAACGCGCTGCTGGGCGAGATCGACGCGCCGCGCATCTCCTGGGACGCGGTAGCGACTCTCGAGCAAAGAGCGCGCGACGGTGCGGCGTGGCTGGAAACGCACCTGCATAACCCGCCTCAAGCAAACGCCTCGAAACCAACCTAACGATGTCTCACCCGGACGCGCTAGGCTGAAAGCTGTCATGGTCAAGCGTGGACTTCTCGCACTCACCTTTTTTCTCGGCACGGCACTGGCGCAACTCGAGGCCGACAGCGTCGCCTCGCTGCGAGAACTTTTGGCGGGTGGCTATTATGCGCTCGCGGCACAGGTCGATGGCCCACAGGTGGTCAGAGCACACCCTGGGAGCAGCGAGGCGCACCTGCTTTATGCCCGGGCACTCTATTTCGTCGGCAACCTCGAGGCCGCCTCCGAACAGCTCAATCAGGCCAAACAGCTCGCTGGCACACCCGACCTCACCCACGACGCCACGCATCTAGACGCCCTGCTCCGGGCCGCCGAGGGTAATCCGGAGCGCGCGGTCGAGCTTCTCGCAGCGCTCTTTGGCACAACCCGAAGGTACGAGGTGGCGATGGACTGGGGGCTCGTGGCGTGGCAGAGTGGCGACCTAGAGACTGCGCTCGAGGCCTACCGAGCTGCTGCGCGTACTCCTTCGGGCCAGCGCGAGCCCTGGCCCACTCTCAACGCGGCCCGGCTGCTGCTCCTGCAAAAAGACTTCCCTGAGGCCATCCGCGCCCTGGAATCCACCTTGACTATCCTCGAGGCGGATCCGAATCCACGCCCCTCCCCAGCCTACGCCGAGGCTTTTTACAGGCTCGGTGAGGCCCACGAGGCGCTGGGCGAAACCGACGATGCTATCTCGAACTATCAAGCAGCCCAGAGCGTCGATCCCAACTACGTACAAGCCCAAACAGCCCTGGAACGGTTGGAAAAACGTTAGAAAACGCTCAAAACTGTAAGGATTTCTACTAGAAAATTCACACAAAATCTGTGATACTATATTTTACAGAGCAGCGATCTGACCGGGGCAAATGCAGACGCTAGCGAGTAAGAGGAGGCCCCAGTATGCTGAGTATCACAGAGCACCTTTCCGAGACCAACTGCGTCACGCCTGAAGTCGTGCCGAGCACGCTCGCACATCCGACGCGCACCCTCGAGCCCAACTCGATCCTCTACGAGGCAGGCCGGGAAGCGAGCTCGCTTTACATCGTCAACAGCGGCGTTCTCAAGGCCGTCGTACCGACCTCGCTCGGGCGCGACCGCATCGCCGATTTGCACGGCCCCGGCGACGTGCTGGGCCTCGCCGCCATCGAAGGCGGCACCCACGCCGAAACGATCCAGGCTGTTCACGACGCCTGCCTGACCCCGCTCGACCCGCAACAGGCGCTCAACGACCGCCGCCTACGCGACTACATTTTCCGCAGCATGGCGCGGCAACTGCGGCGCAGCCGCGAAGCTATCGACGACGCCGAGCTGCCCGTCGGCGCGCGCGTCACCCGCACCTTCTTGCGCCTCACCGAGCGCTTCGGTCAAGGGGCCGACAGCAGCGACGGCGTCAAATTGCCGCTCGCGCTGACCCACGAGGATCTAGCCTCGCTGACGGGCTCGTCCCGCGTGACCATTACCCGGATTCTCGGCGAACTGCGGCAAGAGGGCGCACTCTCGGGCACGCGCGGCGTCTATATCGCCAACCCGCAGAACCTCGAGGCTGCCACCGACAACTACGTGATGCAGGTCATCTAAAAGCCAAAAAACCAGGCGTGCCCCGAGCCTCAATGCTCGGGGCACGCTATTTGCAGACGTTCTACTTGATGTCGTAAACGACGTGAACAGTCACGGTCACGGCAAGCTGACCGCTCGAGACGGGCATGCTCGCTCCCGCAGCGTCGGCAGACATCGCCTCCATGCGGGCCATGGGCAGCGGTTGAGCAGCGTCCCCTTGCGCCATTTCGCTGATCTGCCGGACCCGACCGAGTTCGGCGGTGGCGAGCGCAGCGAGTTGTACGGCTTTGGCGTGGGCGCTGTCTACCGCCACTTCCCGGGCCTGACGCTCGAGCGCCGCCGGGTTGGAGACCGAGTAAACGACGTTCGAGATCTCGTTGGCACCCGCCTCGACACTGAGCCCAAGAAGGTTGCCGAGACCGGCTACGTCCCGGACCGTCACGTGGACGGTATTCGTCACGCGGTAGCGAAGCTTACCCGGCTGACCGTTGGCGTCGTAGCTCTGCTCAGGATAGATCGACACGTTGGTCGTGCGAATGTCCTCCTCGGTCACACCTGCCTGACGCAGGGCAGAGAGGAGACTCGAGACACCCTCGCTCACCGCACTCGAGGCTGCTTGCACGTCCTCGTTCAGGGCGCTGACTCCGGCATCGAAACTGGCCTTGTCGGGTTCGCCGTACGCGGTTCCGCTCGCCGTGACAGACAGCCCCCCTCTGCCAGGCTGGGCCAGAGCAACAGGGAGTACAAGAAGAGCCAGCACGGTCAACAACAGTTTGGTTCGGTTCATGAGAACCCCTTTCGTCCCAACCCTACAGGCCGCCCTTTAAAGGATGCTGAGAGGGGGGTCAGGAGGCGTTTATACAAGTTCCTGGCGCACCCGCGCCGCCTGTTTGAGATGGCGGTCCTGATGCACCGCGACGAGATTGAGCGCCTCGAAAAGATTGAGGCGAATCAGGGGTGAAAGCGGTGAGGAGAGCTTGACGCGCGTCGGATCTAGACCGTCGGCTTCCCGGATCAGCTCGAGCAGGTCACCCTGCAACCGCACGAAACGGGCCAGCACGTCCGGCTGCGGTGCGGGCTGCCAGGCTGCGGGCGCCCTGAATGTGCTCTTCGATTCAGCCGAGAGCGAGCGGACGAAGCGCCCACCCAAAACCCCGAAGCGAAACGGTCCCGTGCCCCTCCGTGCCTTGCCTCTCGCGTCAGCCAGCACCACCGTCATCTTCTGCGCGTACGGCTCTCCGGCCAAATTGAGATGCGCCAGGCATTCACCCATCGACCAGCCGCCACTCGCCGGACGTTGCCACACCTGCGCGTCGTCAAGTCCAGCGGTGAGGCGCTCGGCTTCAGTTTTGGCACGTTGAAATTCCGCACGCACATCCTCGAGTTGCAGGGGAAGCTTCATAGGGCATGATAGTCCAGAGAGAGCCGGAAAAAGAACAGGTCGGTAGTCTCCCAAGCCTGCATGATAAACTGCCCTAACGTAGTGAAGTCTCGTGGAGGTCTAAATGAACAGCCGCCTATGCAAACGCCTTGCTCTACTTCTTTTTTTGACAGCGTCTGCTCTCGCTCAGAGCGCTCCGGAATCTTCCGATCTCAGCGTGGTCACCCAAGAAGAAGAAAACCTGATGAACGCCGTTTTGCGCGAGGATCTCTTTATCATCACGACCTCGCGGCTCGCCCTCGAGCGTTCGCAAAACGACGAAGTCAAGGCGTACGCACAGACGCTTATCGAGGCCCATACACAGATGTCGGCGGCGCTCATGGCCCTTTCGAACGACGTTGGCCTGGCCTTGAACGGAAACCAGCCCTCAGAACTTCCCGAAGAAAGGCTTCAGGAGGTCGACGAACTCAGCACTCTCGAGGGGGACGCGTTCGACGCGCGCTACCTCGAGCTGCAAGACGTCGTGCACCAGAGTGCGGTGGAGGCGCTCGAGCAGCTCCCGGCGCTCGTCAGCAATCCGGGCCTTCAGTATTTCGTCAACACCGCTACACCCATCATGACTCAGCACCTCAATATGACTCACGATCTAGGCCGTTAACGATCTGACCCCATGAAAACACGTCGTCAGCGTTTTGACGACGTGTTTTTAGTCTCAATCTTCGTTCTCGCTAATGCGTCCTGCTCACGC
>JBMDWS010000450.1:0-3140 GCA_048594695.1 Truepera sp.
CGGGGCCATCGCCACTTACGCTTTTGAAACGCTCGAGCTGACGCGGCTCGTTTGCCTGATCGACGAGGAGAACACTGCCTCGCAGCGGGTGGCGGAGCGAATCGGTATGACTTTCGAGCGAGCGATGGAAGATGAGTTGGGGCCGTTTTGGCTCTACTCAAGGGCTCGGCCCTCGTTGGATGATGGAAAGTGAACCTCGGAGCCATAGCGAACTTGCTAACGTAAATTATGTTCTCGAGTCGTAATGTAGCGCTCTGGTCGTTGCGTATGTTCATGCCCTTGGCTGCACTTTTGGGCGCTGTATTCGCGCTCATGTTGGAGCAGGTTCTGCCGGGTGGGGGAGAGCTTTCGACTTGTTCTGCGGGCATTCAGGAGTGTTGGAGAGACTGGATTAGCGAGATGGTGATGTACAGCCTTGCAGCGATCCTCTTCGTCCTTCTGCCTGCCCTTATGGAGCCTGACGAGCCTTTTGGTGTGGCAATCGTTTTTTACGGTGTGGGTGTGCTCGCTGTTCTGGGTGTGCATGGCGGGTCTGGTTTGGGTGGGCTTTGGGAATCCTGGCCACTGATTTTCCCACCGATTGTTACAGGGTTGGCCTGTGTTTGCGTGATCGGGCGCGTGCGGGGATGTGGTGTGGCGCACGTCTTCGTGCCGCCACTCGGTCTGACCCGGCGGGAGCGTATCAGTCACGCCCTGCGCCGGGTTTCGATGGTTCCGCTCGCACTGGTGATCGTCTTTTCTCTGACGAAAGGGGCCGCCGCGACGGAGGATTGGATTTACGCCCAGTGCCCGCCGGGAAATTTCATCGAGAATGATAGCGAACCTGCGTACTGTATCAATCCCGACATTGAGCGACTCGTGACGCTTAACGGATATATAGGGCTGCTTGCGCCCTTCGTGCTCTGCATAGGTGCGGTGGCGCTCCTCGAGCCCCTCCATAAAGGCCCTCTTGTCCGCCTGGTATGGCTGACAGGGAGCGGATATTTCGCTCTGCTGACACCGGTAATTCTGCTTGCTTCGGCTCGTTATATTCTGACGCCGGTTCTGGCTTTTGCCCTCGGAGCGGTTTGTGTCTGGACGGTCGAGCGTGTGAGCCCGGCGATGGGGAGGCTCGAGCCGTGAGCGCGCCAAACCGTCAGGTATCCACGCCCCGGTCGAGCTTCCGTCCCGCCGATTCGTCTAGGGCGTCATCGTTTTGCATGGGTTCCTGCCGCAAGTAGGCGGCCCGCCCGATGGTAAAAGCCGAGATGGGCGTAGTGATGAGCAAAAAGACGCCAATCAGCACGACTCTCAGGATGATGGCGCTGTCGCCCGTGACGAGTGACGCCGCGCAGAGCGAGATGACCCCGAGAAAGACAGCTTTACTCATGGCGTGAAGTTTGGTGTAGGTGTCGGGCATGCGGATCGCGCCGTAGACCCCGATGGTCATGATGAGCGCGCCCAGAATCACGAGGGCGTCGGCGATAAACGGGGAGGCGGCACGCAGGGTCTCCAGCATCAGAAGACCCGCCCTTCGGCGTGATAGCGCGACAGCACCAGCGTTGCGATAAAGCCGAGAAGCGCCAGAATGAGGGCCGCGTCGAGATAAAAGGGAACCCGCTGCCAGTCGGAGTAGAGGATAAGCAGCGCGACCATGACGAGCGTGAGCATGTCGAGCGCCAAGATGCGGCTCGTGACCGACCTGAGCCGGATCACCGCGACGACGCTGACCACGAGCAGCACCGTCATCCAGACGAAGGCGAGGTAAAAAACGATCTCGTGCATAGGGCCTCCAGACTCTAAGGGAATACGTGGCGCTGAAAGCGGCGGTAAAAGTCGGCCTGCTGACGGCGAAAGGCGTCGGGGTCGCGGGCGTCCAACAGGTGAATATAGGCAACCCGGCGCTCCTGATCGAGGTCCACGAAAAACGAACCGGGCGGCAGTCCCGTGATGATAGCCCAGACCGCCAGGCCCATGGGGGTGCGGTCGCCGAAAGGCACCTCGACGATGCCCGAGGTGCCTAAGGGGCGCAGGTGCAGGGTGATCAGCGCCACCTCGAGCGTCCCCTTGAGAATCTCCCAAACGATCACGGTGGCAAAGGGGAAAAAGACCAGGACGCGGCGCAGCAGCCCCGGTCCGCCCGTCCGGCCCTCCCCGAAAACGAAAGGCCGCGACACGTAGAGGAGGATGCTCGAGAGAGCCACCCCAAAGGCGAGATCCCAGGGGTCGAAGCTTGCCAGGGCCAGCGCGTAGACGAGCGTCAGCAGGGCGACTGCCGCAAGGCTGCGAATCATGGAAGGCTCCCGGCGCTCAGCACGGCGGTCGCCGCCCGGCTCAGGGCGATGAGGGGTTCGGGCCAGATGCCCAGCCCGACAAGACATGCCGCGAGGAGCAGGACGACCGCCTGGGTCAAGCGCGGGGGCGGCGACGCTTCTACCGAGCCTTCGGCGGGCCTCAAAAAGCGGCGCTGATAGACCTGAAACGAGTAGAGAAACGATAGGGCGCTGCCCACGAAGACGAGCACGACCAGTGTGAGGCTTGCTGCGCGAGAAGGAAGCGTTGTCGCCGCCTGGAAGATCGCGAACTTGCCCAGAAACCCAGCGAGCGGCGGAACCCCGCAGACCGAGAAGGCGCCGACGGCAAAAGCGATCCCCGCGACTCTGCCGCGCAGACCGGTTGCCAGAAACATTACACCCTTGGTCAGGGCGTTCAGGATGGCGTAGAGGATGGCTGCCGCGTAGCCAGCCGGGCCGCCGATCCCGAGGGCGATCAGAACGTAGCCCGCCTGACCGATCGCCGAGTAAGCCAGGACCTCCGAAGCGTCACGCCGTGAGACTGCCTGCAGCGAGCCGTAGAGAACGCTCGCTGCGCCCATGACGATGATGACCGGTGCGCCGAAGCCAAACTCGCGGGGCAGGATGTCGCCGCCGAAACGCAGCAAGCCGTACGCGCCGATGTTGGCGAGCGCCCCGGAGAGGATGGCGGCAACGGGCGCGTGGCTACCGACGTAGACGGTCGGTAGCCAGAAGTGAAAGGGGAAAAGACCCAGCTTGAGGCAAAAGGCGGCGAAGATGATGGCGGCGATGGCGATGACCGAGCGGGGCTCGAGCAGCCCCACCCGCTCCGCCACGACCGTCATGTCGAGGCTGCCAGTGACGCTG
>JBMDWS010000451.1:0-8510 GCA_048594695.1 Truepera sp.
CTCGGGCTCGGGCGGATGCGTGAGGAGCTTCTGGCCATGCAGGCCGAAAGCAAATGGGAAAAGATCGCGCTCTCTTCACTGGTGATGGCGCTGCGAAAAGTCCAGGTCGCCCTGACGGTGCGTTACCTGACCTCGAGTGAGGGAGACCTCGAGGCGTTCCTCGCCCGGACGCCCCAACTCCTGCGCCGCTACGATGCGACGCTCGAGGAAGTCTGGCAGACGGGCGCGCTCGGGCTGGCGAGCGGTGGCGTGCTGCGGGGGATTTTACAGGCGATGCTAGAGGCGCCTTAGCCGAGCGCGCAGCTGCTGCGATCGGGAGCAGACTGGAAGGACTTATCGAGATAGATCTGAAGCTTTCGAGGCTTTCTTCCTGAAAAGCCTTGCAATAGTCCTGGATAGAGTCAGACTGGGTGCGCCAAAAACCAAAAAGGCTCTGCAGCAGAAACAACTGCTCAGTCGGAAGAGCCCCTGTAGAGAATCGCACGCTGTATCTTTCGACTTTCTCGCGTGGTCCGACCGACGCGAATTAGAAGAAGCTACTCACCACGCGGTTGAGTTGCGTCAGTCCAGCAGGCGTGACACGGAGGAAACCATTCGTGTGCTCGAGCAACCCCGCCTCGACCAGTCCGTTGATCTCGTGTGCAAAATGCTCGAGTACCCTCACTCCCGACCGCTGCTCGAGTGCTTCCACGTCCACCCCGCGACGTGTCCGGAGGCCCGTCATTAGCACGTCCTGAACGTACTCGAGTGGCCCCACCGCCATCACCTCGGGCGCTTTGCCCTGCAGCCAATCTTTGATGACCGGGTTGGTGCGGCGCTCGCCCAAGAGCCCCGGTGACGGGACGAAACCTGCCGCCGAAGGCCCTAGCGCCAGAAAGTGCTTGCCGCGCCAGTAGACGCTATTGTGAACGGCCTCGAAGCCTTTTTTGGCGTGGCTCGAGACCTCATAGCGTTCCAAGCCATATCCTGAGAGGATCTCATCGGTCAAGGTGTAATCGTCGGCTTCTTTGTCTTCGTCGACCTGGACGCCGCGCCGGGCGAAGGGCGTGTTGGGTTCGACCGTCAGGTTGTAGACGCTGATATGCGGCACGCCCGTCCGGGCCAGCGCATGAAGGTCGGTAGCGGCGTCCTGTCCTGGAACGGCGGTGATGATGTCGACAGAAACCGTAAAGCCAGCCTCCAGCGCCATCTCGACCGCCTGTAGCCCCTCGCGCCCGTCGTGCTTGCGTCCCAGAAACCGCAGCACGTCGTCCTGTGTGGACTGTAGACCGATGGAAAGCCTGTTGAAGCCGAGGGACTTGAAGGTCTCGAGCCGCGCCCTGTCGAAGGTCAGTGGGTCAGCCTCGAGCGTCGTTTCCTGTGCGGCGGGAAAGCCCCAGGTTTTTTCCAGCGTCTCGACTACGAAGGCGAGTTCAGGGTCGTTTAGGTGCGAGGGCGTGCCGCCGCCAAAATAGATGGTGTCTAACCCGCCCGGAAATTCGCTGTGGAGCGTGTCGGCCTCTTCGCGCAGGCGCTCGAGGTACGCCCTAACCAGCCCCTCACTCCGCCGCATCTTATGAAAGTCGCAGTAGGGACAGATTTTCGGGCAGAACGGGACGTGCAGGTAGAGCGAGTGGGGCACCCTTTAAGGATAGGGGGCAAGGTCGCTTCAGGCAGTAATGCGAAGTGTTCTGACGGCTTACTTATTCCATAGGGCGTTCACAGTCGAACGTCTTGAAATGCTCTCGAAACCCTACCGAGGCATATAGGGCCGCAGCCGACGGATTATCGTTGTAATGTTCCACGATCGCTTGGGTCATACCGGCCTCGACCATGCGCGCCATTCCGTCATACATCAGAGCTTTGGTTAATCCGCGCCGCTGAAAATCCTTGTGACAGCCGACGGGTTCAAAGAGCCCCGTTCGACTGACCGGATCGAGCCAGTAGATGAGGAAGGCCGCAAAACGACCATCGGGCGCGATAACCACCCGTTCGTGCTCGAGGACAAAGCCCGGTGTCCTCATGACTTCGAGGTACAAAGCCTCAGTCCACTTGGGGCCAAACGAGCCGTTGTGGACTTCTGCCGCCCGGTCGGCCTCATTCTCGCTCTCTACGCTCCGGATGTGGAAACCGTCGGGTAACACGGGCGTCGGTATAGGCAAAGCAAGGGACCGAAGGGTCACGACACGCTTCGACGGCTCGAGACGGTAGCCGAGGTCTCTGAGAAGGTCGAGGCGCTGCTGGTCCGAGGCAGAGACGTGGGCCGAGAGCACACGGTTATCTGGCGGGTTCTGACTCATACGGTCTTGCATGACGCTTTGGCACTCGAGCAGGAGCGCCCGTTCCAGGCTACGGTCACACCGCTTCGGGTCGGTGATGAGTGTGAATTGTCCCCACTCGGCTTTGGTGAACTCGGCGAAGGCCATAAGCTCACCCTGCTCTTCGTAAAGCCAAAAATGCTCCTCGAGCCCCCGTGCTCTATATTCACTGCTCATCCAGTGGAGAATGTCGCCGGGGTGGCAATGCGATAAGCCGTTGTCCAGAAAGCAGCGACCGACAAACTCGAGAACCTTTGGCAAGTCGTTGGACGAATACGGACGAAATTTTGGCATAAGAACCGCTCCGGCAACCCGACACTCTCTATGGCTGGCACCCGCATCGTCAGCCGTTCAGGGCGCTAAAAGTTGGTGTTGGCTCGAGTATACCAGCCCTTGCTCCCGGCGAGGCACGCTTCAGGGGGGTACAACGTCACTTTCCGTGCAGTGGTGTGGGGCTCGAGCGTCTCCGCCAGAAAAACACCCTCCCAACCGGGAGGGTGTCGGTATGCGCTTGGGCGTGGCGTTCTTACTGCCCTGCCTGCATCTCTTCCATCTGCTCGGACAGGATATCGTTGGCTTCTTCATTGGCGTCGGCGAGCGCGTCGGCGACCTCGTCACCCGTCAGGATGCCTGCAAAGGTCTCCTCGATCAGGTCGCGCACGAAGTCATAGCCCGGCACGGGCGGCTCGGCCTTGCCGTATTCGATGAGATCGAACGCCGTCTTGTAGCCGGGATTTTCGGCAAAGTAGTCGGTCATCTGGTCCGCGACGCTCTGCCGCACCGGGAAGTAGCCCGAGGTTCCGGCCCAGCGCGCCTGCACGTCGGGGGAGGTGTAGTACTTGATAAAGAGCCAGGTGGCGAGTTCGCTTTCGGGGGTGTGTTTGGGCATGCTCACCGACGCGCCATAGATGTTCTGCGACGGCTCGCCGGTGTGCGGCAGCGCCGCGACGCTCCACTCGAAGTTAGCGCCCTCTTCGATGCCACTCTTGTAAAAGGGCAAGCCGGAGGTCGAACCGATGGCAAAGAGCGCGTTGCCCGTGCCAAAGGCTGTCTGGTCGCCGTAGTCCTCGGTGAAGGTGCCCGCGCAGCCGTCGTTGACGAGCCCCTGCAGGAAGGTGAGCGAATCCACCACGGCGGGGCTGTCGTAGGTGTACTGGTTGGCGTCGTAATCGTACACATCGCCGCCGTAGGCGAAGGCCCACGATGCGACGCGGGAGGCGTCTACCGAGATCAGGTAACCCGAGGAACCCTGCCCGGTCGCCTTGCTAAAGGGCGTTTGGGCAGCGGCGCAGGCCATCTCGCGGAACTCGTCGGGCGTTTCGGGCGGCCCGTCGAAACCGAGTTCGGTGAGCCATTCGCTGTTGTAGTAGAGCACTTCCATCGAGCGGTTGGGCGGGAAGCCGAGGCGCTCGTTGTCGAAGGTCGGGAAGATGTCCTGCTCGAAGAAGCTGGGAAAGAAGTCCGTCTGGTCTGCTTCGCTGAGGCCCCACTTGGCACTCTCCACGAGCGGGTCCATGTCGAGGAGCGCGTCACCGAGCTGATACGAGGCAGCCTGATTCTGGTAGGCCACAACGAGGTCTGGCGCTTCGTCGGTATTCAGAAGCGGCAGCATCTTCTGGAAGATGTCGCCGTAGTCGCCCTGATTCGTAGCGGTGACGGTGATGCCGTATTCGTTGGAGTCGTTGAACTCCTGGACGAACTGATTCACGAGTTCTTCGTTCGGTCCGGTCTGGTTGTGCCAGAAGGTCACTTCCTGACCGCTCGGATCGACGTTTTCATAGTCGGTGGCGTCTTGGGCGGCGGCTAGGCTCAGGCCCAGGACGCTGCTCAGGAGCGCGAATTTGATGACGTGCTTTTTCATCGACTTTCCCCTTTCGGACAAAACACCTCTAAGCCCATAAAACTGCCCAAGCGTCAGCTCAGGGTCAGCCCTTGAGACCCGAGGTGGCGATCCCTTCGGTAAACTGCTTCTGCGTGAAAAAGTAGAGGATGATGACCGGGACGATGCTGATGACCGAAGCCGCCATCAGCAGGTGCGTCTGCGAGCCCGCCTCGTTCTTGAAGTTGTAGAGGCCGACCATCAGGGGTCGCCAGGTGTCGTCGGTGGTGACCAGAAGCGGCCACAGGAACGAGTTCCAGGCGGTAATAAAGGCAAACAGCGTGACAGTAAGCAGCACCGGGCGGCTCATCGGCACGACGATGCGCGTCAGGAAGCCAAAGTGCCCCGCGCCGTCGAGCTGCGCGGCGTCCCAGAGTTCGTCGGGCAGACGGGCAAAAAACTGGCGCAGCAGGAATATCGAGAAGGCGCTGCCCATGAAGGGCACGGTCAGGGCGGGCAGGCTGTTGAACCAGCTGCCCCAGGGGATGATGTCGCCGCGTACCAGGAGAAAGTTTGGGATAAAGGTGACGGTCTCGGGGATCATCAGGCTGGCGAGCAGCACGGTAAAGATAAGGTTGCGGCCCGGAAAGGCGATGCGGGCAAAGGCGTAGGCGGCAAAGGTCGAGGTGACGAGAAGGCCGACGAGCGTCACGGCGGTAATAATCACGCTGTTGAGAAAGTAGCGGGCGAAATTACCGCCGTTCCAGGCTGTCAGATAGTTACTGAAGTGCGGCGTTTTGGGCAGGAGCTGGCGGTTGATGGTCTCACCGAGCGTCATGAGCGAAGTCGAGAGCATCCAGACGAAGGGCAGAAGGGCGATAAGTGCGCCGATTGTCAGGATGATATACGCCGGAAGCTGCGACGCGCGAAATGGAGCGGGCTGGTCTTCTGGTCTGGGCCGGGTCTCCGCTCGAGGTGACGGCAAAGCTCTAGCCATAAAACACTCTCCGTCCCATCACGCGCTGTTGAAAGAGGGTAAAGCCCAGGATGAGCAAAAACAAGATGATCGACTGCGCCGCCGCGACGCTAAAGTTGTTCGAGCGGTAAAAAGAGTCGAAGATAATGAGGCTCGCGGTATCGACGGTGTCCTGCGCAAAGGGCGTGCGCATCACGAAAAGGTGACTGAAGGCCTGAAAGGTGCCGATAAAACCGAGCAGCACGAGATAAAACGTCACGGGCGAGAGGAGCGGCAGCGTGATGTGCCAGAAGCGCCCGGCACCCGTGGCGCCGTCGAGTTCGGCGGCTTCATAGAGGTCTTGGGGGATGTCACCGAGTCCCGCCAAGAAAACCACGACGTTCCAGCCGACGTAGCTCCAGACGCCGTAGAGAATGATCGAGACGAGAGCGAGGCTCGGCCCGGCCCAGAGGCCCGGAAGGTTGAGCCCCCAGAGTTCGGTGAGCGCCCTCGGTTCAGCCAGCCAGCCCTGCGCGGGTAGACCGAGCGTCGTGAATAGGGTATTGGCAAGACTCGTTTCTCGAGGCGAGAACATAATCCCAAAAACCACAGCGCTCGCCACCAGCGGCGTGATGTAGGGTAAGAAGAAAATCATTCTGAAGAGCGTCTGGCCCCGCAGTTTTTGATGGAGCAGCACGGCAATAAAAAGTGCCAGGGCGATTTGCAGGGGAATGGTCCCGAAGGCGTAAAAGACCGTGATGACGAGGCTGCGCCAGAAGTCGTCGTCGCCGTCATTCATGAGCGCGCGCCAGCCGAGCGCGACCGATACCCCTGCTGCGAGCAGCACAAAAACCGAGACGAGTTTGACGACCCGCCGGGAGCCCGTACTTTTAAACGCGTCCGTCCAGAGCCAGTGCGCTACCAAAATGAGCGCCAAGCCGCCCAAAAAAGCCAGGCCCGCGCTCCATGAGCCGAAGGTGTCGAGGTAATTCTCTAACCCGATAAAGCGGCTCTTGGTCACGCGCCAGCGGTAGAGGCTCATGTAAAAGGCGTAGCCGATGGGAAAGAGGCCGAATACGACGATAAGGAGCGTCGCGGGCAGAATGAAGAGGTAGCCGGTCAGTGCGTCCTGCCGTTTGCGGCGGCTCGGGGCGTGGCGCGACCGACTCTGCACGGCGCTCATGCTTGATGGTGGGGGTAGTGCAGTTTGGAAGGGATAACCCGCGCGGCAACTGTCACCCTTAAATCATGACCAGCGTGAGAGGAGCCTGTCAACACCTGTCTAGCCCGGCTGTACACCGGGAGCCGTACATCCGGTGCTTCCGGGGTGCGGGGGGCTCGTTCCCGGTACACTTGAGAACGTGTCTTCCAAGCAAAAGCGTCCCTCCTTGCAGCGCAGTGCGACTCTGGACGTATACGAGGCTGAAGTGCTGCCGGGCCTCGAGCCTGTTGCCGAGGCTGAACTCAAGGGGCTCGCGGGCGTGCAGCGGGTGAAGCGGGGCCAGGGTAGCATCCTCTTTCACTTTCAGGGCGACGCGCTCCGTCTGCGGGAGCTGCGCACCGTGGTTGCGGTTTACGTCGTGCTGCACTTCGCGGTTCCGCGTCCGAAAGCGCTTCTCGGACACGAACACATGACGCGGCTCCTGGACGCTCTCAGCCGTATCCGAAAGCGCGAGATGTTTCGTGGGTTTCGCATCAGTGCGGCTGGCAGCGATTCGGCGGTCTTTACGCGCCTGAGTGACATGTTGACCAGGGAAACAGGCCTGCGGGCGGAGGAGGAGGGCGAGCTTTTACTCCGGATGCGCCGCGCCGGGGCGGGCTGGGACGTGCTCGTGCGCCTCACCCCGAGGCCACTCTCGGCGCGTGCCTGGCGCGTCTGCAACCGTTCAGGCGGGCTCAACGCGACGCTCGCGTCGGCGATGCTCGAGTGGGCCGCACTCAAGGCCGCCGACCGTGTCTTTAACCCCATGTGCGGCTCCGGAACACTGCTCGTCGAAGCGGGCCTGAAGGCGCGACCAGCCCGGCTCGTCGGCTGCGATCTGGATGAGGCGGCGCTCGAGTGCAGCGTGCAGAACCTCGAGGAGGCGGGGCTGGGAGCCGAACTGCTCGAGGTCGACGCGACGGCAACGGGGCTCGAGACCGCAAGCTTCGAGGTCATCGTCTGCGATCCGCCCTGGGGCGACGCCGTCGGCTCGCACGTGGACAACGCCGAGCGCTACCCGGCCTTGCTGCGCGAGTGTGCTCGACTTGCTGCGCCGGGTGCTCGGTTTGTTTTACTCACGCACGAGCTGAAACTCGTTGAGAGGGTCCTCGCGGCTCAAGATGCTTGGCGGGTCGAGAGCCAAGTTCAGGCTTTTCACGGCGGACACTACCCCCGCGCTTATTTGCTCCTGCCCCGCTAACTATGCTAGAATCGCAAGGCTTTGGGCTCAACAGTGCCCGCGTGAAAGGTGACATCGTGTCAAAGGTATGTGCAATCTGCGGGAAGCATCCCGTCGTCGGTAACAATGTCGTGCAGAGCGGTAAGGCCAAGCGCGAAGGTGGCGTCGGTAAAAAGACCACCGGGATCACCAAGACCTGGAAACTGCCGAACCTGCAGCGCGTCAAGATTCATACGGGCGGCAACAGCCGCAGCGCCCGTGTCTGCACCTCGTGCATCCGGGCGGGCAAGACCGTCGGCCTCTAAAGGGTCGAGACCTAGACCGAGGGCTCTGCGGAGCCCTTCTTTTTTTGGCGGCAGTCCAGTCGACATCAGGTCATGGCAGTTCTCGGATAGGCCGTTCGTGTAAGTGTTACGTGCTTACGTGTCAGAGCAAAAGTTGGGTGGCGAGCGAGAGTGTAGCCCCATAGTCCATCGTGATCGTAATTTGGGAGACGACGAGGCTGCGCTCACCTCTAGGGATGGAGTAGGCGAAAATGCAATCGGTTCACGTCCAACGTGCGGTTGAAGCTGCGAGATCACTTGCCCGCAAGTTCGGCTTCCAAGTTAACGACGCTATTGTCGTTTACAACTCCGACCGCGTCGCCGTGCGTCTCGTTCCCCGTGACGTTCTGGTTCGGATCGCACCGCGAGCTTGGGAAGAGGACTTCCGCTTCGAAGCCGAGGTTGTCCGTCTCCTTACCGAAACCGATAGTCCCGTTGGCACGCTCGCTCCGCACGTGGAGCCCCGCGTTTACACACGTGACGGCTTTGCTCTGACGTTCTGGACCTACTACGAGCATAAGGGTGACGTTGCACCTGCCGACTACGCGGACGCCCTTCTCCGGCTCCATGCGGGTCTGCGCCAGGTCGATGTGGCAGCACCTCATGTCACGGCTCGAGCAGCTACCTGGATAGACGAGGTAAGCGACCCCGAGCAGACCCCTGAGTTACCTGATCCCGACCGAGAACTCCTGAGTAGCACCCTCGACCGTATGTGCCACACGGCTGATATGTGGG
>JBMDWS010000452.1:0-3630 GCA_048594695.1 Truepera sp.
ACAGCCTCCGGCACGTCACCCTTTGTCATAGTCTGTGTCTCGCGTTCGCCTTCCTGCCGGATGAGTTCCAGGAAGACTGCCTCGAAGTCCACCGGCGTCCGGCCCAGGTCCTCGATGGGTGTCGAGGCCGAGCGCAGGATCGCTATGAGGTCGTAGAGGTCTTCGGAGTGCTCGAGGGTCACGTTCAGCTCGAGCCCCTTCACCGTCAGCGTCGCAAAACGCGCCGTAAGCTGCATCTGCTGCTCCGGGGTAAGCGGCGCACCGAGCGTCACCCGATAGGAGCGGGTAGCGAACAGCTCGAGCAGGTTCGTCACCCGCTCGTCGGCCACCACGCGCCCGTGCGAGATGATGACGGTGCGCTCGCAAAGATTCTGCACCACGTCCATGTCGTGCGTGGAGATAATAACCGTGCGGCCCTCGGCAGCCACGTCGCGAAGGAGGTCGCGCACCTCGAGCCCTGTACTCACGTCGAGCCCGAGCGTCGGTTCGTCGAGCAGCACCACCTCGGTTTCGGCAAGGAGCGCGACGGCAATGGCGAGCTTCTGCTGCATGCCCCTCGAGAGGTTGTTGACAAGTTCGTCGGCCTTGTCCTGCAGGTGAAAGCGCTCTAACAAGGCGTCGATCTTGGGCCGCGCCGCCCGCGCCGAGACGCCCCGGTTACCCGCGAAGTAGCGCATATTTTCCCGCACACTGAGGCGCCAGTAGAGGTTACGGTTGCCCTCCAGGACCGCGCTGATGTGGCGCAGCGCCCGCAACCTGTGGCGGGTATTGTCGATACCCATGACCCGGACCATTCCAGCGTCGGGCCGGAGCAGCCCGCAGATGCTCTTGATGGTGGTCGTCTTGCCCGCACCGTTGGGACCGAGCAGCCCGACGATCTGTCCCTCGCCGACGCTAAACGACACCCCGGCAACGGCCTGCACGGGCTCCCTTGAGCCCCGTTTTCGGTAGCTCTTGGTCAAGCTCTCGACTTCGACACTTGGCCTCATGCGGCCCTCCTCACGCTCACTCTAGAGCCGGTCGCAGGAGCGTCGCATGGGCCGGAAGTCATACCTGACCGAAGTCATGCGCGCAGGCGGGCCGCTGGGACGGGACGGGGCTCGAGCCCGTCCGCTACAGTCCTGAGGACCTGGGCTGCGCGGCTGCGCCACGAGCGCCGGGGCACCAGCCTGGCAGTTTCTGATTGTTTCAGGCAAGCGCGCAGGTGTTGTTTCGCGTACGCCTCGAGTTCAAAGTCGTTCATCGTTATCCTCCCTTGAGGCTCATGGTGGGGCTTACGAACTTCAAAGGGAAGAGCGTGTTTTGAAACGACTACCTGCTACCCTGATGCAGGAGAGAGCATGAAGGAGCATCTGAGAATCGAAGACCCGGAGAGGGCTCGCGTCCTGACCGACATCAAAACCACGCGGCTCCTGCTTCCCTTTATTAAGCGCCCGTGTTCGCTTAGCGACGCGGCCCACGAGCTAGGCGTCAAGCTGCCGATGCTGAGCTATCACGTCAAACGGTTTGTCGAATTGGGCATCCTCGAGGTGACGCGTACGGAGCGCCGTCAGGGACGCGGCGTCAAGCTCTATGGCAGCGCCGCCAAGACCCTGTCCGTTCCTTTTAGCGCGACCCCGAGCGAAACGCTCGAGCGGCTCCTTGTAGACCTCACGTACCCGGACACCAGGCGGTTTCAGCGTGAGCTGGCGCGCGCGTTGCAGGGCCTTACACCCGACTGGGGAGTTTACATCACCTGCACCGAAAGTGAGGCCGTCAGTTTTTCGCTCAGACCCGACAGCGGCACACTCGAGGAAAACGTGGCCTTTACAGACGGGCTTCTGGATAGCCACGAACCAGCCATCGTCGCGAACTCTGGGCGCATCGACCTCGATTTCGACACGGCCAAGGCCTTTCAGCGCGAGCTCACCGAACTGTACGAACGCTATACGAAGTTGCAAAATAAGAAGGGACAACCCTACGTCTATCAGCTCGGCCTCACGCCCGCGCAGGACAGCAGCCTCGAGTAGTAGCGTAACCACAAAAAAGCCCAGCCGCGTGGGGCTGGGCAAACCGCTCGTTTCGTCTTCGACTAGGCACGTTTCAAGGTCAGCGGGGCGTCGCCGTAAGGCGTGTCACTAGCGGACACCTTGACTTTAGGCTCGACCCAGGCCGCTAAGGCCTGAAGCTTGTAAGCGAGGCGCTGCCGAAAAGAGGGCGCAGCGCGCTGCGCTTCCGCGTAGCGAAGCGATTCGTTGTGGCGGTCTCGAGCATAGTGCTTCAAGTAGGTTTCAGAGTACATATTCTGCTCCTGTATGTCGGCGAGACCGCGGCTGGAGCCTAGCGGTTCGCCCAATGTCTCGTGATGCGGGGCTGCTTTTCTCGGTCGGGGTAACGCGCCTGCGACGTGCGGCTCAGGTTCGCCTGACGCCTCAGTTCATGCAGGTGCGCGTCGCCCATGTGGGTAAACGCGACATGATGCAGATTCATGGAATCCTTTCTGGGGCCAAAAAAATCCCCGGGGGCACCGGGGACGAAGCGTTATTCGGGCTGAGCCCGAGGTTAACCGAATCGTCTCCTGGTGAAAATGCTTGGGAAGGCAGCGTGGCGACCCAGAACGACCGCATTGCCAGTCGCCCGGTTGCTGTGCTGCGCGCAGATTTGTGCCATGCTCACCCTCCTTTCAGCCTTCTCAGGCAGCTGTCATGGTAGCAGATCTTTACCGATTATGCAAGCATGTATGCAGTCGACCCTGCTGTGTGAGCGTGTTCAGTAGGCTTTACGACGCCCATGTCCAGCAGCGGGACGTGAAATGCTAAAGGATGTAGTAAAGCGACCCTTGAACCAGCTCAGGCGAGAACGTAACGGCCTTTCGCGGTGGCGAAGCTCGTTTTGGTGGGCGTCTGCCAGGGTCAACATAAGAGAGGTGTTGGCGGTTTGCATGATGGGTTCCCTTTCGCAGTAGAGGTGTGAGTTAGCGGTTAGTCCAGTGACGCAAAAGGTGACGCGTGCGCGGGGTGCGCTCGTGGTCACGGCTGCCGATCTGGTGTAGACGGGCGCTGCGGGTGTGGCGCTCGAGTTCGGCTTGGTGGTTCGTAGAGAGAAAGGTGTAGCTAAAGTAAGGCAGCATAGGAGTCCTTTCAGCGGTCTTAACGCTGATCGACGGGTTGGAGTTTGGGGTATGGAGGCCCTGCGAACGCCCTCAACGGGCTATAAATAGTGTAACAACTGCCTCCGTGCCTCACATGTTCTTATGCAACATCTCGAGCCATTAGCGCGGCGCTGCTTTCGCAAACACGTTCCCGTAAAGCGAAAACTGCCCCGCTGATCGAACACAGCAGGGCAGCAGCGGACCAAAATCGGTCAGACTGTGTACTCTATATAAAGCTAATACGCCTTGCCGAAGATCACCTTGCGCGCATAGCCACTCGGCTTACCGGTATGGATACAGACCGTGCCCTCGGCGCTCGGCCCCTCGAAGGGCACGCAGCGCGCCGTTGCCTTGGTCTCCTCCTGGATTCTCTTTTCGCTTTCGGCCTCGCCGCAGTGCGTGGCGTAGACGAAATAGCCCGCGTCGACACGCTCCTTGAATTCGTCCATCGTCGCGACCTCGACGATGTGTTCGTCACGGTAGGCCAGGGCGCGGGCGTA
>JBMDWS010000453.1:0-5015 GCA_048594695.1 Truepera sp.
CACGACGCCGAGGGCGAAACGATCACCTCAGCGCCACGGAAAGTCTCGGCAAAATGCCGCACCAAGGGTAAGGCTTCCAGCTGATAGCCGGTATTGACGTGCATCTGACCGCAGCAGGTCTGCGCTTCAGGAAAATCCACAGTGTGACCGAGCCGCTCCAACACCTCGACCACGGCCCGCCCGGTCTCGGGAAAAAGGGTATCGGTGTAGCAGGTGATAAAGAGCGAAACGCGCATCTCAGGTGGGGTACCCGCCGCCCGCTTGCGCGGTGCCGCGTTTCTGGGCGTTCTTCTCGGCGTAGCCACCCTCGAGCAGAGCACGCAGCGGGTCGGGCGCAAGGCCCATCTCCTCACGAAAGGCTCGCAGTAGCGGGCGCACGTCGGTCTTGAAGGCGTCGGTCAGGACGCTATGCGCGCCCAGCACGTCACCCGCTTGTTGCGCCGTCTCGAGCGCCGCGAGGTCTATATGCAGCGCCTTGGCGTAAGCCTCCTGGCAGTTCAGAACCGAGAGCAGCATGGCTTCCAGTTTGGGCTCGAGGTTGTGGCTCTGGTCGATCATGTAGGCCACGTTTCCGGCACCCGGCAACCCGTCGCTGTCGGCCTGCACGAGTTCGGCGTAGATGCAAAAGAGCTCGAAGGGATTGGACGACCCGACGATCAGGTCGTCGTCGGCATAACGGCGGTTGTTGAAGTGAAAGCCGCCCAGCTTGTCCTCGGCGAGCAAAAAGGCCACGATCTGCTCGATGTTGGTCCCTTGCAGGTGGTGGCCCAGGTCCACGAGCACCTGCGCCTGCGGCCCGAGCTTGAGGCAGTGCGCGTAGGCCATGCCCCAGTCGGCAAGGTCGGTCGCGTAAAAAGCAGGCTCGAAGGGTTTGTACTCCAGAAGCATCCGTCCGCCCTCCGGCAGCGCCGCGTAGACCTCGGCGAGTCCCTCCTCGAAACGCGCCTTACGGGCGCGCAGGTCATCCTGACCGGCATAGTTGGTGCCGTCGGCAAACCACAGCGAGAGGTCTTTCGCGCCCGTTTCGCGCATCACGTCGCAGCAATCCAGCAGGTGCGTCAGCGCCTTACGCCGCACTGACACATCTGGATGCCCGAGCGACCCGAGCTTGTACAGGTCGTCCTGAAACACGTTGGGGTTGATCGCCCCGATACCAATGCCAAGCCCCTCGGCGTAGCTTCTCAGTTCGCTCCAGTCGTCAACGCGGTCCCAGGGAATATGCAGCGCGACACGCGGCGCGATTCCTGTGAGCTGGTCAATCAGTGCAGCGTCCGCGATCTTTTCCCAGACGGTTGTCGCCGCGCCGGGATAAGAGAAGGTCTTGAAGCGTGTGCCGGAATTGCCGTAGCCCCACGAGGGCGTTTCGATGGCCTGCGTTTTCAAGGCGGCAAACAGTTGAGTGTCGGTCATGTACCCTCCCCAGCGACGACGAGGCGGATGTCGTGGCCCTCGGCGGCTTCTTTAAGCTCAGCAGGTGGTTCGGCGTCGGTGATCAGGATGTCGATGACGCTTAGCGGCACAATCTGGCTGAAGGCCTCGAGCCCCACCTTGCTCGAGTCCAGAAGCGCCACGACCTTACTGGCGGTCCCGATCAGACACTCTTTGACCTCGACTTCGGGCAAGTGCGCGTCGGTAAATCCCGCAGTGGGCGTCAGGCCCTTAGCTGAAAAAAACACGGTGTCGAGATGCAGTTTCGCCAGTCCCTGTGTGACCAGAGGCCCCACGAACGACCGCGCCCGATCGTGAAAGGTGCCGCCAATAAGCGTGAAGGGCACCTTGGCGAGCGCCAGCACATTGGCGATGTCCAGCCCCGTCACGACCGCCTGCACGGGCATCCCGCCCAGCTGCTGCGCCAAAGTCAGCGCCGTGGTGGAGGCGTCGAGCCCGATCGCGTCACCCTCTTCGATGAATGCCAGCGCAGCTCGGGCAATCCGCGCTTTAGGCTCGAGCTGCTGCGTGGCCCGCATGGTGTAGGCGACCTCCGCGCCCGCCTGCTGCGTCAGGCGGGCGCCGCCGTGGACGCGCTGCAAAAGTCCCTGTTCCGCGAGGGTATCGAGATCGCGGCGGATGGTCATTTCGTGAACGCCCAGAATCCGCGCCAGATCCTTGATGCGGACGATGCGTTCACTCAGCGCCAAGCGCAGAATCTGCTGGTGGCGCTCAGCCGGCACCAGCGAGCTGTCTGTAGTCACCCCTTAAATCTAGCACAAAAAAGCGTATTTGAACACAGCCGTGTTCGCTTTTGTGGTAAACCGGGCAGCGCGCTCGAGACGTATACTGGAGGTCGCAAACCGGAATTCGCACACCCCGGCAGGCGGTTACAAGGAGCATCATGGTTGACCCACACACGTCTGAAGATTCAGAGATCACCTCTCCCGAAAGCCCGAAAGAGGCCGAGACCTTTTCCGGATTTGTCGCTATTCTGGGCAAGCCCAACGTCGGCAAGTCCACCCTGCTTAACACGCTACTCGGCGTCAAGGTCGCGCCGATCACCTCCAAACCTCAAACCACCCGGCGCGGAGTACGCGGCATTTATACCGAGGACGACCGTCAGCTCGTGTTTGTTGATACACCTGGCTTTCACCGCGCCAAGGACGCCCTTGGCGAGTACATGAACCGCGAGGTTCGCAACGCCGTAACCGACGTCGACCTTATCCTCTGGGTCGTC
Organism: Truepera sp.; assembly: GCA_048594695.1. GTDB lineage: Bacteria > Deinococcota > Deinococci > Deinococcales > Trueperaceae > Truepera. Next base: position 2,669 of record JBMDWS010000453.1, read on the forward strand.
GATCTGCGCCGCCCGCCGGGTGACGAGGACAAGGACGTAGCGCGGCTCCTGCGTGGCCTCGACCCGGACACGCGTATCTACCTCGTCGGCAACAAGCTCGACGCCGCCAAGTACCCGGATGAAGCGCTCGGTCTCTACAGCGACCTGCTTCCAAGCCTTAGCCGCACCTACAGCCTGAGCGCGCAGCAAGACCCCGAGGCCATCTACCGGCTCCGCGCCGAACTCCTGAGCGAACTGGCGCCGGGACCCTTTTTCTTTCCCGCCAATATCCGCAGCGATCAGTCGCGTAACGACTGGGCCGGGGAGATCGTCCGCGAAAGCGCGATGGTGCAGCTCAGACAAGAACTCCCCTACACGGTCGCGGTGCAGGTTCTGGATTGGCGTGACCCCGAAGAGGGTTCGGACGACGCGATTTACATTCTGGCCGAGCTCTGGGTCGAGCGGAGCAACCACCGCATGATCGTGCTGGGCAAAGGCGGCAGCATGATCCGGGAGATAGGGCGCAGCGCCCGCAAGCAGCTCGAGGTCTTTCTGGGGCGCAAGATCTACCTGGAGCTCGAGGTCGCCGTTCACAAGCAGTGGCGCGAAGACCCGGAATCCTTGCGCGAACTCGGCTACGAAAGCTAGCGCGTGCCGATCAGCGCCCGCTGGCGACACCTGGACAAGCTACCCCCACCCCGCGGGCGCGACGCGCAACCCGGCGTCTACGAACTGGCCGACGAGCACAAGAAGGTCATCTATATCGGTCAGTCTGCCCGGGACGTACCCAACCGCATCCGGCAGCATCTGGGCAAAAATCCGTGCATATCTGAGCACGCCGTCTACTGGCGCAGCCGCTACAGCCGCGTCCCGCAAGCCGACGAAGCCGCGCTGCTGGCGGCGTATCAGGCCAGATATGAGGCGCTGCCGCTCTGCAACCGGGGCACGCAACAGGTGAGAGACGCCAAAAGGCGGTATCTCGAGCGTAGTCGGGGTAGCTAAAAACTCGCCAATTGTGGCCTATTTACACAAAAGCTGTAGTCTTCCCCACTTGTCTACTGTTAAAAATGCATGATATAACCGCATGAGCGTGAGCAGCATCATGAACATGCTCACATGAACACTGGAGGTTTTACACATGCGTAAACTACTCGTGATTGCAGCCAGCATCTTCCTGCTGACGACGGGCGCCGCGTTCGCCCAGAACGATGACACTGCTCTAGATGTTGCTCCTGATGGTGACACCTGGGTTGGCGCTTCGACTGGTTATCCCTTCGGCTTGACCGCTCACTACGGTCTTGGCGACGCACTGGGAGACGGCGTTGACCTTCGCTTCAACGGCCAGTTCGCGTTTGCCGGTGGTTTGACCGAAAGCACAATCGGCTTCAACGTGGGTGCGGACGCCCTCTTCAATATTCCCGTTGATGCTGAAGACATCAAAGTCTACGCTGGTGCGGGTCCGAGCTTGGGCTTTGCTCTAACAACCTACAATGCTGGTGTTGGTGGGGGTAGCCTTGGTGGGTTCGCTCTTGGAGCTCAGGGTCTAGCTGGTGCGGAATACCTTGTAACCGAAGAAATTGGCCTTTTTGGCGAGCTTCGTGTTGGCTTCCGCTATGTAACCGGCTTCAACTTTACTTTCGCTCCTACGCTTTCTCTCGGTGCAAACTACCACTTCTAAGCAAATCATCTAACAAAAAAGCGGCCCGAAGGCCGCTTTTTTGTTGCTTCTATTCGACGGTTGGGTCTAACCACAGAGGTATAGCACATCGCTGATGGCCGCAACGAGTTCGTTCCCTTTTATCCCGCGCTTTTTGATGCTGAATCCCGGCGGATAACGCGTCGCCTCAGCGGTAAAGGGAAGATCTTTGAGTTTGCGCGCGTCGTAGTCGAGACTTTCCCCCTCGAATGAAAGTTGCACGTCGGTCATGTGCTCGGTGATCGTGGCCACGCCTTTTTGCGCCGCGAGGAGCCGCAATTTGACGAGGTCGGTAAAAGCCTGCACCTCGCTCGGTAACGGGCCATACCGCTCCCGCATCTCGCGCTGGATCCGCCCGACTTCAGCGAGGCTATCGGTCTCGGAGAGCCTGCCGTAAAAGGCGATGCGTGCGTCGTCATCGGCAATGTAGGACGGACTCAACCGGGCATCTAGGCCGAGGTCTATGGCGACCGCCTTGCTCGCTTCTTTAGCAGCCTCGCCATTGAGCTTGGCAATCTCTTCGGCGAGCATCTCGGTATAAACCTCTAAAGACACCGCGCTGATGTGACCGTGCTGCTCAGGGCCTAACAGGTTGCCGACGCCACGAATTTCCATATCTTTTTCGGCCAGCAGGTGCCCGGAACCGAGATCATTGAGTTCGGCAATCGCGTA
>JBMDWS010000454.1:0-7778 GCA_048594695.1 Truepera sp.
TGCCAACCATCCTTTCAGCTGTGCGATGTTGACCCGGCAATCCTCAGACGGGTCGAAAAACTCAGGTTCGTGTTCAACACTGATGCCGCCCGTGTAGCCGATCTCCTGTAACGCCCTTACGCACGCTTCGATTCCCACGACGCCTTCACCGTAGCGGCAGGTCTCGTGGGTCCCAGCCTCGCGCACATCCTTGAGGTGAACGTGGACCAGCACGTCGGCGAGGTCGTGAATCGCGGCCACCGCGTCGGTGCCGTGGGTGCCGAACCAGCCCGTGTCGAGCGTGACCCCCAGTGTCTTGCCGAGGCGCGGGTCAGCCGAGCCAAGCTTGGCTCGCACGTCGGCGGCGGTTTTTTCCCCCGGGTGGTTCTCGAAGCCAAAGACGACGCCGTGATCGCGGGCGATGACCAGCAGCGTACTCCGGTCGCTCGTCAAGAGGCCGCTCGAGCCTCCCAGCACCGGTGCGCCCAGCGCCGCCGCCAGCGTGCAGCTCCGCTCGAAGGCTTCAGGCGTGTCACCAAAGCCGCCGGCGAGGCTCGAGAGACGCAAATCCGTACGCCTCAGCTCCTCTTGCGCCGCGATCACATGGTCCGGAGTGGCCCAAACCGGGTTCAGGTGGGCGGTCCAGAGGTCGATAGCGTCCACATCCAAGGCCTTCATTTCGTCCAGAAGCGCCCCGAAGCGTTCGGGGAAGGTCTCGGCGGGTCGGAAGTATTCGTTGGTGGCGAGGTCGCCCTCGGCCCAGCCCCCGGTCATGTGGTAGCCGAGTTCGCGGGCGACGTAGTTGGCGCTCATGAGGGAGACGACGGAAGATACAGATCGCATAGAGCCCTTTCGGCAAACACTTCACTATACGGGTGAAGGTACGCAGATATTAAGGGTATTCAGGGTACCGAGAGTCCGAACAAAGCCGCCTCGAGCGAGCGCTTGGACGCTCGGCTCGAGGCGCTTTGCTTCACAGACTCAGTGCAACGTCGGCACGTCAGCAATGAGCGAGCGGGTGTAGGGGTGCTGGCTCTCGGCGACGACTTGCTCCGTCGGGCCGCTTTCGACGAGTTCGCCCTTGTACATAACGAGGAGTCGGTCGGACACGTAATAGGCTTGCCCCAGATCGTGGGTGATCAGCAAGAGGGTCGTGCCGGTCGTGTCCCGCACGGTCTTGAGCTGATTGAGAATACTGACCCGCAGCGAAGCGTCGAGCATCGAGGTCGGTTCGTCGGCGATAAGGAGCTTGGGCTCGAGCATCAGCGCCCGCGCCATCATCACGCGCTGCCGCTGCCCCCCCGAGAGTTCGAACGGGCGCTTGTTTAGGAGCGACTGTGAGAGACCAACCTGTGAGAGGGCCGTCTCTAGGCGCGTGTTCCGCTCGGCCCGGCTGAGGCCGCGCGGCAAGACACCGAGCGCCGAGAGCAGAACCCGCCGGACGTTATAGAACTGATTGAACGAGGCAAACGGATCTTGAAAGACCGCCTGCACGTCGCGCCAGTAGGCCGTTTTAGAGCCGCTGACCACGTCCTTGCCTGCCAGTGTGATCTCACCCGAGGTCGGTTTCAGGAGACGCAACAGGATGCGCGCCAGCGTGGATTTGCCGCTGCCCGACTCGCCGACGAGCGCGACGATTTCACCGGGATAGAGCTCGAAAGAGACGTCCTTGACCGCCGCAACCGCGTCCGCACCCAAACCGAAGGTGCGGTTGAGATTTTGTACGCGAAGGAGGGGCTGGCCCTGGGCTCGCTCGGGCCGGGGCGGGACGACTTCGCGGTAGACCGCGACCTGCGTGCTCATCGGGCACCTCCGGCAGGTGCAGGCATAACAGGCGGTTTGACCGCTTCCCGGGCCTCGAGGGTGCGCCAGCACGCCGCAAAGTGCGTGCTATCACCGACCTCGGGCGGGTCTTGCAGACATTTGTCGTCGGCGAGCGTACAACGGGGCCGGAAGCGGCACCCCTGCGGCATATCGGCAAGGTCGGGGGGTGAGCCGGGTATACCCTTGATGACCCTGGCCCGCACGTGCGGCTCAGGCGTCAAGATCGACCCTACCAGCGCCCGCGCGTACGGGTGCTCGGGGCGGTTGATGACCCAGTCCGTCGGACCAAGTTCGGCGACTTTGCCCGCATACATGACCGCCACGCGGTCGGCGATGTGGTGCAAGAGCGGCAGGTCGTGGGTGATAAAAAGCACCCCGTCGATGATGTTGCGCTTGAGTAGGTCTCGGAGCATCTCGACGACCGCGCGTTGCGAGGACACGTCGAGCGCCGAAGTCGGCTCGTCGGCAATCAGAATAGCTGGGTCCAGAAGCGTCGAGATCACCGTGATGACGCGCTGACGCATCCCGCCGGAGAGCTCATGCGGGTACTGCTCGAGCACCCGCGTCGGCAGCCCGAGCTGCTCGAGGCGCGCCCCGGCCCGGTTCCAGGCATCCTTTTTGCCGATACGCTCGTGCGCTCGCAGCACGTCGAAAGCCAGGTCGCGCACGCGGGTCGTGGGGTTGATCGAGTTCATTGCACTCTGCGGCAAGACCGAGATCAGCTTGCCCCGCTCGCTACGCGGCAGAGGCTGGCTTTTGGTCAGGTCGGCGTGGCGGCCCTGCACCTCGAGGGTGCCCTCATCGACAACCAGGGGCGGCGCGGCGTTGAGGGCCAGAATCGTCGCCAGCGTAGACTTACCACACCCCGACTCACCCACGACGCCTAGAACTTCGCCCCGGCGCAGCTCTAAAGACACACCGTCCACCGCCTGTAACGCGACACCATTTGCGAGCCGGTAGGACGCCCGCACATTATGAACCTTCAGCAGGGGCTCCACTAGCGCCTCCTCAAGCGGGGATTAAACAGCTCGTCGAGACTCGACTGCAACAACAGCAGCGAGAAGGCGATGACCGAAAGCAAGATGGTCTGGGGCAGAATGGCCCAGTACGCACCGGTGCGCAGGGCCTCCCCCTGAAGCGCACTCTGGAGCATCTTGCCCAGCGAAATGCTGCGGCTCGGACCAAGACCCAGAAGGCTCAGGCCTGCCTCGTTCAAGATGCCGCTCGAGAGCTGCAAGACGAACGCCATCACCACGTAACTCGCCATGTAAGGCAGGATTTCGCGCACGATGACGCCGAAGGTGCGCGCCCCCGAGAGCTTGGCCACGTCCACGTGCTCACGGGTTTTCAGGGTCGAGGTCTGGGCGCGCACCGCCCTCGCCGTCCAGGGCCAACTCGTAATCCCTATGATGATGCCCAGAAGCAGGGTCGAACGGTTGGGCAGCGCTACCGACAGAAGCACCAGGATAACGATGGTCGGCACGGTGATCAGGATGTTGGTAAGGCCCATCAGGATCTCGTCCAGAAGGCCGCCGATATAGCCCGCGACCGTGCCGATAAAGACACCGATCAAGGTCGCCACGAAACCCGCGACCAGGCCGATGTAGAGCGACGTACCGACCCCGTGCATGAGCTGCAACATCACGTCGTTACCGATCGCGTCGGTACCGAGCCAGTACTGCGCCGAGGGCTCGTCGTAGCGCCCGCCGACAGCGAAGAGCGGGTTGCGGTCGTCAAGACGCGGCCCGACGATCGCAATTCCGGCAATGATGACGATCAAGACGAAGGCAACACGAAAGCGCCCGCTGCGAAAGAGTGCGGCGATCATGCACCCGCCCCCTGCTGCGCCGTCCGAATGCGCGGGTCAATGAGACCATAAGTAAGGTCAACAACGAAATTGGCAATCAGGACGGCTGCGGTAATCAGCATGGTCACGGCCTGGATAACCGGGTAGTCGTTTTGCCGGATGGCGTCGAACAAGACCGTGCCGAGACCAGGGTAGGAAAAGACGATCTCAGTCAGGAGTGCGCCGCCTGCCAGAGCACCGATCGAGAGCGCCAGCCCGGTAATTTGCGGCAGCATGGCGTTGCGGAAAATACCCCGGACGATGCGCCCTTCGCGCAGGCCCAGCGAGCGCTCATAACCGACGTAATCTGCCCCGAGTTCATAGATCGCCATCGAGCGCATGCCGATAGCCTGCCCGCCGATTACGATGAGCAGAAGCGAGATGAAGGGCAGAAAATAGTGTCGAAAGGCGTCGGTCAAGAAGCCCCATGTGAAGCTCGGACTCGAGGCGAACGAGTAGGCCCCACCCGTCGGGAACCAGGGCAGCGCCACAGCGAAGGTATAGAGGAGCAAAATCGCCAGGCCGTAGTAGGGGATACTCGAGAAAAGCAGCGAACCCAAAAACGCGCCCCGATCGGTCCAGCCGCCCTTGTAAGCCGCCAGCGCCCCCAGAATATTGCCAAGAATCCAGCCGAGCAGAATCGTCGGTAGCTGTAGCGCCAACGTCCAGGGCAGCGCAGCCTTGATGAGGCTGTTGACGCTCGCTGGGTAGTTGCCGAGCGACGTGCCGAGGTCGCCGCGCATGAGGTTTGTCAGGTAGGACCAAAACTGCTCGAGAGGCGACTTGTCGAGGCCAAACTCAGTGACGTAAGTGTCGTAGATACGCTGCATGGCTTCTCCCGAAGCGTTTCCTCCCTGTGCTAGCTGCGACACGATAGCGTCTACAGGGTTACCGGGGATGAGACGGGGCAGAAAGAAATTAAGCGCCAGGGCCGCGATGAAGGCGAGAAGATACCAGAAAAGCTTGTTTAAAAGATAGCGCTGAAATGGCGTCATGCATGCTCCCAAAGGGTAATGGGTGCCGAAAACCTTCGGCACCCAGCGAAGCGAAAAGCTTTACTGAGCCTGTCCCGTCGCCTCTTCGGTGGTTATGTTGAAAAGCACCTGAACGCCCGACTGGCTGTGCATGGGAGGTGCGTAGGGGTTCTCAGCTGTGGGGAAGTTCTTCCAGACAGCGCTGTCGAAGGTGAAAAACTGTTGGGGACGGTACATCAAAGGGATGGCGGGGATGTCGGTTCGGTAGATGTCGTCGAGTTGCGCGAAGAACTCAGCCTGTTCCTCGGGCGTCGTGGCGGCCGCAGCCTGGTCGAGCAGGCTCGCGACCTCGGGGTTGTCGTAGCGCCCGTAGTTCCAGAACGCCGTCTGACCAGCTTCGGGTACACCACGAATGTCGAGCACGTCGCGGAAACGCGTCCAAGGAGCCGCAGCACTGGCTCCAGCAGCACTATTCATCGTGAGGTCGAAGTTGGCGTTTTGCAGGTTGGTCTGCCATACGGACTGCTCGGGGAAGTTCGTCTGGATATCGATGCCGACCGCTTGAGCGCTCGAGGCCACGATCTCTAGAGCCTGGTTCCAGTCGCTCCAGCCGTAAGGTGCCGTCACCTGCCACGGCCCGAGGCGCGTGCCGTCGGGGAGAACATAGATACCATCTCCCCCTTTGGTTGCACCGAGTTCCCCTTCCAGAATCTCGACAGCCCGGTTTGGATCGAAAGTCCAGCCGTTCGCCTCGACAGCTTCGGCGTCGAAGAAGGCATCCTCGCCGCCCCCCGGCACGACCAGCGACGCGTTGGCTGGAACAGAATAGTCGGACATGGCGGTCTGGGCAATGAGCGGATAGTTGATGGTGTAGGCCAGCGCGCGGCGCACAGCCGGGTTGTCGAGGCCGGGTTTATTGACGTTAATCCACAGCAGCGGGATCGTTCCAGGCAGGTAGTAGGGCGCTTCGTCGGTCCAGGTGCTGATATTTTCGCCCAGCGTCCAGACTTCAGGAATGAAGTTTTGCGACAAGTCGAGTTGCCCCTGAGAAAAAGCCAGGTTGGCGGCGTCGTTGGAGGCGAAGATGGGGTGGACCAGATAGGTCGGCCCGACTTGGCCATAGACCGCTTCGCCCCAGTAGCTGGGTGCCCGCTCGAGGATGATGCGTTCGTTGTTGGCACTCTGGAGAGTGTAAGGCCCCGAGCCGACTGGCTCGAGGTTGGCATACTGCGTCAAAGTATCCTCGGACCCCTCGAGGCCTTCCCAGATGTGCTGGGGCAAAATGGCGACGGTTGTAAGCGAATTTCGCACCGCACCGAGGTTCAGACGCTCCTGATTGAGGGTGAAGGTGATCGTCCGGTCGTCAGTCGCCTCGACAGCGGTGACATAATCCCAGAAGGTTGCATAATCGACAGCTTGGCGCTGCGCGAGTTCATAGGAGTAGACGACGTCCTCGCTAGTGAGCGGTTCGCCGTCCTGAAAAGCAGTGCCTTCTTGCAGCGTAACCGTAAACGCGGTGTCGGACTCCTCGAGCGTAGCCGCAAGGCGCGGATCGAGTTCACCAGTCACTAGGTTGTAGGTAAAGAGCGATTCATAAATCAGATTAAATCCGCCGCCTTCGTTGACTGGCCAGGCTCGGACCGGCCCAAGAGGGTTGAACGAAGCGGGCGGCCCCCACTGATGACCGGTGATGTAGAGGGTTTCGTTGCGAGGTAGGTTCTGGGCGGCAGCTAGACCCAGCAGGCCGAAAACGAGTAAGCCGAGTAGTTTGCGTGTCATGAAACTGTCTCCAAATCTTGAGGCGAAGCTGTTACAGGTAGATACCAACGACTCCTTTCCTGTACGTCAGGGGCTCATGACGTGTCTCCCTGTTCGAAACGTGTGGGGATCGTGATCCGGCGCGGGGGAAGCTGCGGGTTCTCGAGCCGCTCCAACAAAAGACGTACGCCCGCCGCGCCCATCTCCTGCTTGTCGAGCATGGCAGTGCTGAGCCGGGAACGGCGATATTCTGCTCCCGCCGTGCCGTCGTAGCCGACAACCGCGACCTCTTCGGGCACCCTGACGCGCAGCGCCTCGAGCGCCTGCAGCACCGAGTAGCCGACCGAATCGTTGGCACAAAAGATGCCGTCAGGTCGGTAAGTGTCAAGAAGCGTCTCGAGCGCCGCCATGATTTCGGCGAACGTCCAGGCCTGCAGCGCCGGACCGGGCTCGAGACCCGCCTCCCGGTGCACCTCGCGAAACCCCTGGTAGCGGCTGGCGAAATTGGGTTGCTCCAGCGTCAGGGCCATAAACGCGAGTCTGCGCCGCCCCCGCGCCAGGAGATGCGCGGTTACCCTGCGCCCGCCCTCAAGGTTTTCACTGACGACGCTGCTTATCCCGTCCGCTTCTCCGTCGATGACGACCAATGGCATGTCCGCACTCAGTTCGCGCAAAAAGGCAGCAGGCACGTCGTAATCGATATAGAGCAGCCCGTCGGCGTGGCGCTCCGAGGCAAAGCGCAGGAGATCGTCACCGCGCTTGAGGCTGGTCAGGAGGAGGTTGAGGTCGTGGTGCTCGAGTTCAGCTTCGACGCCAGCCAAGACTTCGCTGTAAAACGCACTGGTAAAGACAGGCCGATAGCCACTGCGCACGGCGACCGCGATGTTCCCCGTACGTCCCCGCGCCAAGCCGCGCGCCTGGGCCATGGGGCGGTAGCCCAGCTCACGCGCAACCTGCCTCACACGGTCCCGCGTCGATTCGGAAATCTCCAGATCACCGTTAAGCGACTTGGAAACCGTACCGACTGCCACACCGGCAACTGCTGCAACAGTCCGGATCGAGACACGTCTACCTGTAGACACCCCTGTACCCTTCAGCGCTCAGAACAGCTTCGCCGGTCACGCTACGAAACCGCTTTCGCAAAAATTTTTAAGTGGTTTGAATGTAACACTTCCGCCTAAAAAGCGCAAGCGCACTGCCTGGTCACTCGCAGTGAGCAGACCCAGGGATACATAGTGCCCTTAGATGCACAGTTCAAGGATAGGTACTAGCCTCAGCGAAGCCTGTTACAGCGAATCGGCACGTTCCAAGCGTGGAGCCGTGAGACCACAGGCTTCTCGCACGTTGGACTCGGCACTTCGTTACAATGAGAGTGCGAAGCCCTAGATACGGCAGGG
>JBMDWS010000455.1:0-2189 GCA_048594695.1 Truepera sp.
TACCAAGATGCCGACTTCGGCGCAGTGGGCGAGCCCGCTTATATTTCTTGGAACAGCGTTCGGGGTGTCATACCCTGAACGCCATCTCACTTTCGGGTTGGAGGTAGGGCTAAAACAAACATGAAAAACATGAAAAAACATTAAAGGCTAATCTGTGAATGCCGCTCCGCATCGCACGTAGACTGAGATTTGTCAAACCCTCTCATTTGAGGGAAGATGAGATATGCTCTTCAGGACAGCGTTTGTATTTTTCTCTTGCAATCAGCGCATAGCTCTTCATGGGCAAAATATGAAAAAATTAACATTTCCTTCATGAAAAAATGATAGATTCTACTGTCTCGTATTAAGGCTTTAACCAACTGTCGCGAGACCATTCTCAGGTGGGTCGCTTTGTGGCTGAGGGGGCAGTTGCCAAGGACTCGAGTCAAAGGAGCGACATGAATAAAATCGGACGTCTGCTTTTCGTTTCACTCGTGCTATCTGTACTCGCGGCCTGTAGCCAGGACCAGGCTGCCGTGCCGGGCAAGCCTGCCGACCTTGGCGCGCCCTCGAGCACCACGACCGGTAAGGTGGCGATCACCAACGGCGTGCCCATCTCTAACCTTTCGGGTGCAAGCAGCAGCCAGCGCTACGATAGTATCGCTGTGCCGAGTGGGGCCAGGAACCTCACCATCAGTATTTCCGGGGGCACGGGCGACGCGGACCTTTACGTTCGCTTCGGGTCTCAACCGACGACGAGTGCGTACAATTGTCGGCCCTATAAGACTGGTAACAGCGAAACGTGCACCTTCAGCACGCCCCAGGTGGGCACCTACTACATCATGATTCGGGGCTACACTGCCTACAGCGGCGTGACCTTGAGCGCGTCTTACACGTCGGGTACGACTAATCCCACGCCGACCGGGGCTTTCGATATCCAGTTCGTCTACGGCTCGAGCATCACGAGTGCCCAGCGGACCCTTTTCGAGAACGCTGCCCTGCGCTGGGAGAGCGTGATTACCGGTGACCTCGCCAACGCCACGGTCAATAAGGCGAGTAACCTCTGCGGTGCCAATGAACCGGCCTACAGTGGCACAGTAGACGACCTCGTCATCTTCGCCGAAGTTGGACCGCTCGACGGTGCGGGCAATACTCTGGCCCAAGCCGGACCCTGTCTGGTTCGTTCCGGAGGCGTGACGAGTTACGGCATCATGCAGTTCGACAGTGCCGACGTGGCTTCTTTCGACCTCAACGCGATTATCCAGCACGAAATGGGTCACGTGCTCGGGATCGGCACGCTCTGGACCCGCTTCAGCCTTGTCAACTACACGAGCACGAGCTGCCCCACCACCCCGCGCTATACGGGCGCGAGCGCCCGGAGCGAATGGAACGCGCTCGGGGGTACCGGCGATATTCCAGTTGAAGACGGTGGCGGGAGCGGCACGCGCTGCGGTCACTGGGACGAAGGAACCTTTAATAGCGAGCTGATGACCGGCTACATCGAGACCAGTGGGTCCATGCCGCTCAGCCGCATGACTGCCGGGACGCTCGAGGACATGCGCTACGTCGTCAACAAGGCCGTTGCGGACGCTTACAGCCTGCCGACTTGCTCGCCGACCTGTGCTTCGCTAGCCCCGCTCGGCGTCGATATCGCCGCCCGCGAAGTGCTGCTCGAGCCCATCGGTACGACCGATGAGAACGGGACGGTGCGCAAGTTTGGCTCCGATCACTCGTTCGACTTCGAGCATAATCACGAGCACTAGTTTCTGTTCGCTGTAAAGCTGCGCGGAGCCTCTAGGGGCTCCGCATTTTACGTTGGCGGCTGCACCCGTTTGTAGCATGTGTTAGGGCCTGCTTCCGTCTGTCTTCTAGCCAGGGGTTTGCTTGTCCCCGATCAGAGTGAGGTTAAGACCCTGTCAGGTCATGGATTGCATTAAGTAGGCACGTACTGCACAGTCGGTAGCCCATAGCAGCTTGGGCAAGGGTGGATGGACCGGGAGTCCTTGACCTGGGGATCCGGGAGACCAAAAGAGAGCGCGGCGTACGCCGCGCTCTCTTTTGGAGGTCGAAGGGGTTAGCTCGAGGTAGCGAGGCCCTTCCCGATGAGCCCACCGAGCAGACCGCCAATAAGCGGTGCAACGAGGTAGGCCAAGAAGTTTGCTGGCTCCCCTGCTTGCATGTTGCCGACGAGGAAGGCCAGGCCCAGGGCC
>JBMDWS010000456.1:0-1521 GCA_048594695.1 Truepera sp.
CGCCAGCGAGCGGGAGATCCTCGAGGCGGCTCGGCGGGCACGGTTGGATACGGTGATCGCGTCCCTGCCGGACGGGCTCGACACGGTGATCGGCGAGCGCGGGGTCAAGCTCTCGGGTGGGCAGAAGCAGCGCCTCGCGATTGCCCGCATGTTCCTGAAAAACCCGCCCATTCTGATTCTGGACGAGGCGACCTCGGCGCTCGACACCGAGACCGAGCGGGCCATTCAGGCGTCCCTGGCCGAACTCTCCGAGGGCCGCACGACGCTGGTGATCGCTCACCGTTTGGCGACCATTCAGGACGCCGACCGGATCGTGGTGGTCGATGAAACGGGTATCGCCGAGGAAGGCAAGCATCAGGACCTCGTGACCCGGCAAGGACTTTACCGCCGCCTCTACGACGCGCAGTACGGGCTGGCGCTCAACTAGGCCCGGTAACGATAGGCCCGGTTGGGTCCAGTCAGGCGCCCGCGAATGAGACATCTTCGACCTCGAGCATCGGCGTGCTTATTGCGCCACCTGCCCATTCGGGTGTATCCCCGACCGCGACGACCCGGCTGAGCAGCTCGAGCAGGTTGCCGGACACCGCGAAGTCCTCGACGGGGTAGGCGACTTCTCCTCCCTCGACCTTGAGGCCGAGCGCTTGCAACGAAAAGTCGCCGGTGATGGGGTCGGCCCCGGCGTGCAAACCCATGAGGCCGGTGACGATCACGCCCTCCCGGAAGGTGACGCCTGCGCCCGGCTCGAGCACGAGGTTCGAGGGGCCGACCTCGAGGACGCCCCGGTAGGAGCGCTGGGCGTGTCTAGTATTGGCGTGCCCAGTAGCCCGCGCCGTCGCAGAGTTATGCATGAAGCTTCGCAGTACGCCGCGCTCGATCAGGGTCAACGTCCGACTCGGCGTACCTTCGCTATCGAAAGGGCGGCTGGCGCGACCATCGGGTTTGAGCGGGTCGTCGCGCAGCGTGATTCCCTCCGAAGCGACCCGTTGCCCGAGCCGTTCCGCGAGGCGGCTACGGCCTTCCATCACATTTTTGCCGCTCAGCATAAAGAGCAGCACGTAGAGCAGGCTGGCGACGGCGTCGGGCTCGAGGTAGGCCGTGTAGCGCCCGGTCTTGAGCGGCCTCGCCCCAAGTAGCCTGCCGACCTTCTCCAGAGCCTCGATGGCTGTTTTACCCGGCTCGAGGCGGTGGAAGTCCTTTTCATGGGACCCTTTCCAGCCCTCCTTGACGCTTTTACCCTCCTGCATCAGGAGTTCGGTGCCTAGCGCAGCGATCCCGTCGCGGTAGTCGCCGGAGACCCCTGCGGTCGAGGCGAGTGTCAGAGTTGTTTCGCGTTCGCTGTAGCTCGTGTGGGGTACCTGCTTGACCCGTTTGTCCCGGCGCAGCTGCGCCTCGAGCTCGAGCGCCCCCTGCGCTTTTTCTGCGAGCGGCGCGCTCAGCCCTTCGGAGAGCAGGTCGGTGCGTCCGAGGGCGCGGCCCTCCGGCAAAAACCCGTCCGCGGTACTTTGCAGTTCAGCATTTTCG
>JBMDWS010000457.1:0-1793 GCA_048594695.1 Truepera sp.
TCCGAGTGCAGGACCAGAGTGGCCTGCCCCTCGACGTTCCAAAAGATGGCGAGCGGATGCGGCAGGCGCTGCTGGCGCTCCTCACCGGCGGTGCGGAAAACGACCGCCTCAACCGCCTGGTCCTTTACGCGGGCCTAACCGTGCGGCAGGTCGCGCTCCTGCGCGGGCTGCAGATGTACTACGCGCAGCTGCGCCCGAGCGTCAGCCGTGCGTTTATCCGCGATACGCTCCTGCGGCAGCCGGACCTCGCGGCGCTGCTCGCCTCCTTGTTCGAGGCTCGCTTTGCCCCAGACCTGTCGGCGCGGGAGGATCGGGTGGTGGCGCTGGGCGCCGACATCGACACGGCGCTGCAGGGGGTGGCGTCGCTCGCCGAAGACGAAACCGTGCGGGGGCTCGCGGACCTCGTCCGCGCCGTTGTGCGTACCAACTATTTTCTCGGTAAGCCCGTGATCTCGTTCAAGCTCGAGTCGGCCCGCGTAGCTCAGATGCCCGAACCGAGGCCGCTTTTCGAGATCGCCGTGTCCGCGCCGCACGTCGAGGGAACGCACCTGCGCGGGGGGCGTGTAGCGCGTGGCGGGTTGCGCTGGAGCGACCGCCCCGACGACTTCCGTACCGAGGTGCTGGGCCTCATGAAGACCCAGATGACCAAGAACGCGGTGATCGTGCCTGTAGGCTCCAAGGGCGGGTTCGTCCTAAAGGGTGCCCCGACCGACCGCGAAGCGCTGCAAGCCTTCGTGCGGGAGCAGTATCAGGTCTACCTGCGCGGATTCTTGGACCTGACCGACAACATCGTCGCAGGGGAAACCGTTCACCCGGTGGGTCTCGTCATCTACGACGAGCCGGACCCTTACCTCGTCGTGGCTGCCGACAAGGGCACCGCGACATTCTCGGACCTGGCCAACGCGACCGCTGCCGAGTATGACTTCTGGCTCGGGGACGCCTTTGCCTCGGGCGGCTCTCACGGCTACGATCACAAAGCCGAGGGCATCACGGCGCGGGGGGCCTGGGAGAGTGTCAAGCGGCACTTCAAGGAACTTGGCGTCGACGTGCTTACAGAGCCCATCACCGCCTTTGGTATCGGCGATATGTCGGGCGACGTGTTCGGGAACGGGCTGCTCTACAGCCGCCAACTCAAGCTCCAGGCAGCGTTCAATCACCTGCACATCTTCCTCGATCCTACGCCGGACCCCGAAGCGAGCTTTGCCGAGCGGACGCGCCTCTTCGAGCTGCCGCGCTCCACCTGGGAGGATTACGACCCCGACCTCATCAGTCAAGGGGGCGGCGTCTACTCCCGCTTCGCCAAGCGTATCCCGCTCTCGCCGGAGGTTCGGGCGATGCTGGCGGTAGAAGACGAGGCGCTTTCGGGCCAGGACCTCATCCGGGCGATTCTACGAATGCCCGCCGACCTCTTCTGGAACGGCGGTGTCGGCACCTACGTCAAGGCCAGCGGCGAAACGCACGCCGACGTGGGCGACAGCAGCAACAACGCGGTACGCGTGGACGCCACTGAGCTGCGTGTGCGCGTCGTCGGGGAGGGAGGCAACCTCGGCTTTACGCAGCTGGCGCGTATCGAGTACGCTGCGTTGGGTGGGCGCATCAACTCCGACGCCATCGATAACTCGGCGGGCGTCGACATGTCCGACCACGAGGTCAACCTGAAAATCCTCCTGCAACCGCTCGTCCGGAGTGGCGACCTCACTTTCGAGGCGCGGAACGCTCTGCTGCGGGAAATGACCGACGAGGTCAGCGCGCTCGTACTCAAAGACAATGCCCGGCAGGCGCTGGTGCTGTCC
>JBMDWS010000458.1:0-3493 GCA_048594695.1 Truepera sp.
GCAACCGGCAACCAACGCGCAGCAGCCTACACCAGCCGTGCGTCGAGCGTCAGGGCGTCGCCACGCCAAAATTCCGGGGTGCCGCTACTCGACATAAACGCCTTGAACCCGATTACACCGCACGCGGCGAGCGCCTCCATATGAGGCAGGCTGTCCGGCGTCAGTCCGCCCCAGAGCTCAAAGTCTGTATGCGACGCGCGCTCTGCGGCGGCGCGCGTCGCTACGAAGGCTTCCGGCGTGATGAGGGGTGGATTGGCGTTCAGGGGCATCTCGAAAAAGACCGTGCCCCCGCCTGCGGCGAAAGCGGCGCTCCCCGAGGCGAACCCTTCCCAGTGCGTGCGGCCCGGCTCGTTGAAGTGGACGTGCACGTCGATAAGCCCCGGCAGGAGGTAGAGACCGTCGGCACGCACGTCACGCTGCGCCGCCCCGACGCTGCCACCGACCTCCGTGATGAGACCGTCCTGAACCTCCACATCGGCCCGCACGACCCCGTCGGGTGTAACGAGAGAAGCGCCGCGCACGGCCATGTCCAGCATCAGCTTCCCCTGTATGTGCTGTAACTGTGGGGCGAAAGGAGGAGCGGCACGTGATAGCGGGCATTCGTATCACCGACGCCGAAGCGGATCACGACCGTGCCCAGAAAGGGCGGGTCCGGCAAGGAAAAATATTGTCTCAAGTAGGGTTCGGCGAGGAACTCGAGCTCATATACACCCGTACGAACGGCCTCGCCCGAAAGGAGCGGCGCGTCGGTGCGCCCGTCGTCGTTGGTGACCGTCTCCGTGAGGAGTGTTCGGGTCGTTCCAGACACGCCCCAGAGCCTGATCTGAAGGCCCGCTGCCGGTCGCCCCCGAACGGTATCGAGAACATGCGTGCTCAAGTGGCCCACTCAGGCCACCCCGCTCTGCGACTGCAGCGTCAACGCGGCCCACACAGCTGTCTTCGTACCAGCATCGTCGCCTCGGATCTTCCCTTTGAGCCCGAATATCTGCCGACCGACTTGAGCAGCAAAAATCGCATCGCTCTGCCCCGTAAAGGGCGATTCCCGGCGAATATCGACGCGTCGCGGACATGTACCGCGGCGGGCGCTTATCGCGCTCGCACCGAAATCAGCCGAGGCGAGCTGTACCCCCCTGCTCACGCATCCTCCAGCAGCGCCGCGAGGCGAAAGCCAGCAATCTTGTAGATTTCTTCGAGCGCCGTCTCGCGCTCCGCTTCAGGGTCATGCTCGAGCCGCGCCTCGAACGCGTCCAGAATACTCGTTTTCGTGTGCCCCTTGACCGCGAGGACAAAGGGGAAACCGAAACGTGCGCGGTAAGCGTCGTTCAGGGTGTGAAAACGGCTGTACTCGGATTCCGAGAGGCTGTCGAGGCCGGCTCCGGACTGCTCGGCAGTCGAGGACTCGGTCAGGTCGCCCGCCCGCGCGGCCCGCCCAGCCAGGTCTGGGTGCGCCCGGATGAGCCCAAGCTGGCGCGCCTCGCTCGCCTCGGCCACGACGCGGCACATGGAGGCGTGCAGGTCGGCGACCGACACAAACGGGCGCTCTGCGTAAACAGCTTCAGCAACCCATGGGGCGTGCTCGAAGATGCCCCCGAGCGTGGCAACGAAATCGGCCTCCCCGAGTGCGCTTGTTTGAGAAATTGGCTTCACGCATCTCCTGACTGTTCTCCTGTTGGTGTGTCGCCCAAACTCACGACACAGCACACGTTTCCGTGCGGGAGAAGCGTGAAGCAATTATATGTTTGGGCCTACTGAGCGTCAACGCGACTTCATGGGGCCGTGCAGCCCGCACGCCCTTAAGTCCAGGCTTTCGTCCCACCAGCAAGGTGAAAGACGGCACAAAAGCCGGCTGCCTCGAGGTAGAGCCCAGCAAGTTCCGAGGCCTGACCACGCCCGCAGACGATGTAGAGAGGCACGTCGCGGGGCAGTTTAGGCAGAACGCCGTACTGTAGGTCAGTCAGGGCGAGCGGTAAAGGCGTGAGGCCAAAGACGGGCTCGGGCTTTGGGCGCACATCGAAAAGGATCCCCCCCGCCGCTACTCCCTGCTCGAGCTCCTCTCTAGACACCGTTTGCATGCTGCCAGACTAAGCCGAAATGGGCTGCAATCTAGTGTGCTGGATCTAGTGTGCCGGCGACTCGACCTCGCTCAGTTCGTGGGCAGCCACACTCGCTGCGCCGATCACGCCCGCATCGGTCCCGAGTTCGGCGAGAAAGAGTTTGGCTCGTGGAAAGTTGCGCGTGTAGGTATCGGCTGCCGCCTGCACCTTGTCGAGGTAGAACGCGCCCGTTTTCATCATCCCGCCCCCGAGTACAAACGCGTCGGGATCGAAAATCTTGACGAGGTTGGCGAGCGCCAACCCGGTGTACATGGCCGCCTGATCGACGACCATGAGAGCGAGGCGCTCCCCGGCACGGGCACGGTCGAAGACCTCCCCTGTGGTCATGGCGGCGCTGTAGGCGTGTGAGCCGTCCCGCGCGAGCGCCCGACCGGCCGCGACCGCTTCCAAGCAACCATAGTGCCCGCAGCCGCAGAGCGGACCGTTGGGCACGATCGTCATGTGTCCGACCTCACCCCCGACGCCGTAAGCGCCACGAATGACCCGCTCCCCCACGAAAAGTCCGCCCCCGATACCCGTCGACACCGTGATGTAGATGCTGCTCTGCAGCCCCTTAGCCGCCCCGTAAAGATGTTCGGCGTAGCCCGCAGCGTTGGCGTCGTTCTCGAGCGCGACCGGCAAGCCGAGCCGTTGGCTGAGATCAGGCACGATGGGGGCGTCCTCGAGGCCCGGGATATTGGGCGCAAAAACGACCTTCCCCGCCTTGAGATCGAGCGGTCCCGGCGATCCCAGGCCAACTCGCGTAATGTCCGGATGATCGTGCAGAAGCGTGGCAGCTGCCCCAGAAAGCGCCCCGATCACGTCGGCGTAGCCCGTGCGCGGCGTGGGCAGTTGCTGCCGGGCGAGAATCTTACCATTTTCGACGACGGCTGCCAGAATCTTGGTGCCGCCCAGGTCGAGTCCAAGGGTTTTCATGAGGGTCACGCTATCACGCGGAAGGTGAGCGCGTGGTGGGCCTGTATAGGTTGTAAAGGTGCTGTGTGATCGGATCGCCAGGGGATTTGGGGCATTTCACGCTTGTTCGCGCATTTCGACGAGCGAAGGGGGCAGGTCACATGTGCCCGGGTCGAGGACGGGATCCACGAAGGTCTTGTCGGCAACGTATGTGAGGTTCGACTCCATTGTACCGAGCCATCTGCACCCAGCCATCTGCACCCAGCGAACGCCACCGCGAAAGACGACTAGGAGTACGGTGAATTGTGGTCACCCTCCTGCGCTCTCGGCGTAGCGTCGTCAACAGATCAATAGAAGGCGATAGCAGAAGCAGCCCCGTACAAGGCGCGATTTTCCTTATCTTGCCAACATTCGGCAGCGGATGCTGCATCTCCAGCTCATTACACTCGCCAACCGTTGCCGACCGTGCTTTTTACACCGCGAGA
>JBMDWS010000459.1:0-2951 GCA_048594695.1 Truepera sp.
TCGTCGCGCCAGTAGCGCAGGAGCGGCTTCACGAGTTCGACGAGTTCCCCCCCCGACACCATTTCAGCGTATTCACTCACGAGTCTCGTCCCTTCGAAGGCACCCCCGACATAGACGTTGTATTTGTCGAGCGACTTGCCCACGAACGCCAGCTCGGCGGTGTAAGGTCGAGCACAGCCGTTGGGGCAGCCTGTCATGCGAATCGAAATCTCCTCCGCACCGAGCCCGAGGCTCTCGAGTTCGCGCTCGAGGCTGTCGATCACACTCGGCAAAAAGCGTTCGGACTCGGCCATCGCCAACCCGCAGGTCGGCAGTGCCGGGCAGGCCATGGCAAAGCGCCGCGCCTGGCTGATCTCTTCTTTGGTCCGGACGCCGTGTTCGCGCAGGAGTGCCCGGATTGGCGCTTCGTCCTCGGCGTTCAAGTCGGTCAGCAGGATGTTGTGCTGCCCGGTAATGCGGATTTCCTTGGGATAGCGCGTCAACAGCTCGCGCAGGGCCGTGCGCAGGCGAAGGTCGCCCTCGTCCTTGATGCGCCCGTTTTCGATGTAGATCCCGAAGTAGAACTTGCCGTCCCCCTGCTCGCGCCAGCCCAGATGATCGTCCAGCGTAAAACGCCCAACGGGTGCCCAGTCTTGCAGCGCGAAGCCCAGGCGACGCTCGAGTTCCTCCCGGAACCACGCCACACCGCGCCGCTCGACGAGCCACTTGAGGCGAGCGAATTTGCGCTCCTCGCGGTCGCCGAAGTCGCGCTGGACCGTCACGATGCCTTCAACCGTGCGCAGGAGCCCCTCGCGGGTCACGAAACCGAGTTCGCGCCCGAGAAAGGGCCGCGTGTCTGGGTCGGTGTGGCTCATACCCATGCCGCCGCCGATCAGGAGGTTGAATCCGCGTAGCGTCTCGCCGTCCATGACCGGCACGATGCCAATGTCCTGAGTATAGACGTCGACGCAGTTATCCTCGGGGAAAGCGATCCCGATCTTGAACTTGCGCGGCAGATAGGTTTTACCGTAGATCGGCTCAACCTCGTCGGCGAAAGCGACGGGCGGCAGTGCTTCGGTGGGGACGGGCTGGCGCTCACCGTCGAGCCAGAGCTGGTAGTATGCCTCGCTGCGCGGCAGAAGATGGCGGTCGATCTCGTCGGCGACCTCCTCGAGTAGCGCGTGGCGGCGCGTGCGCTCGGGCGCAGGGCAGGACATCACGTGACGGTTCACGTCGCCGCAGGCTGCAATCGACGTCACCATCTCGCTGTGCAGGGTCTGAATCGTCTTCTGGATGTCGCCCTTGACGATTCCGTGGAGCTGAATCCCCTGCCGCGTGGTGAGGCGCAGCGTCCCGTTGCCGACTTCGTCGGAGAGCTTGTCGTGAATCAGGTACTGCGCCGCACTCAGCCGCCCGCCGGGCGCACGCGAGCGGAGCATGAACGAGTAGGCCTTATCCTTGCCCTCCTGGCGGCGCTGCTTGCGCAGATCGCGGTCGTCCTGCTGGTACATACCCGAAAACTTGAGGAGCTGATAGACCGAGTCCTCGACGTGATCGGTACTCGCATCGAAAACCTGTTCGGCAATCCCATCCGAGAGATAGTTCGAGGCAAGCTTGATGTCTTCGACGGATTGTTTTTTGGGTTTGGGGGCTCGAGCGGGTTTTGCGCGCGGCTTAACAGGATCAGGCACAGAGCGCCTCCTATGAGGTAACAGAACAACTTGCAGGTTTAAGCGTGGTTTCTACGGGTCGGTACGTTCAGACTGGGCGTCCACAACATCGCTTCGCGCAAGGGCGCATTCGCGGTGTACCTTTGGGCGGCGAGCGGTGAAGGGAACGTCCGACATTCACGAAAGTCAGTCTATAGTAGTTGACAAGAGCTATCAAGTAGTTTAGCGAACATACCCTTGAGGCGAACGTGATACGTGGTTTCAAAGGTGTCGGGGGACCCTTCCATGTTCTGCATGACAAGATGGACTCATGTCCCACGACCTCTCTACGCTCAGCTCTCTCAAGCATCTCGCAGGACCGCTATGAGCCCCAACGATCCCAAACCCCTCGAGGGCAAACGTATCGCCATCGCCGGGGACCGCCGCTTCGACGACATCGCGAAGATCGTCGCCAAACAGGGTGGCGCGGCTCTCTCTCGGCCCATGATGCGCAGCGCCCCGCTCGACGCCCCGGAAACCACCGAGGCCGTTTTAAGGCTCTGCGACGCGGGCTGCGACTGGCTTATCCTGGTCACCGGTATGGGTACCCGTGCGCTCGTACAGGTCGCCCAAACACTCGGACGCAAAGACGACCTGCTGCGGCGCATGGGCGAGGCGAAGCTCGCGGTGCGCGGCTACAAGACGGTCAAGGCGCTCAAGGAACTCGGGCTCAAACCCTACATCGAGGACGACGACGGCACCACCGAGGGCTTGCGGCGGCAGCTCGAGCCCTTCGACTTTCAGGGCGTCCATGTTGCGTTCAAGCTCCACGGCGAGCGGGTACCCGAACTTACGGATTGGCTCGAGGGTCGGGGGGCAGAGGTTCTCGAGATTCCCCTCTACCGGTACAGACCCCCCTCGGACGCCGAGGTGCAGACCCTCTTGAACGAGATTTTCTCAGGCGACCTCGACGCCGTGGCGTTCACCTCCAACACGCAGGTGCATTACCTTTTCGAAGTAGCAGCGCGCCTCGGTCGGGACGAGGCGCTGCGCGACGCTTTCACGTCGACGACGCTGGCCGCCTCGGTCGGCCATATGACGAGCGCCGCCCTGCGCGAGCAGGGCGTCACGCGCCTCGTTCAACCCGAACACGAACGCATGGGCGCAATGATTGTCACGCTGGCCGAGTACTACCGCAACCCCGTGTCTTGATCCTACTTCTTGACCCTCACGCTGCACCGCATGTCAGGAAAGTTCTTGACGGGTTTTATCAACTACACGTATAACCGGGTATCGGTGGGTCTCGCCCACCTGGCCTGTTTT
>JBMDWS010000046.1:0-20496 GCA_048594695.1 Truepera sp.
CCGGCTACCGTGCGGACCCATATCACCAGCATTTTTGCCAAGCTGACCGTCGAGACTCGGGCGCAAGCCATCGTTAGAGCGCGTGAAGCCGGGCTCGGACGTAAACAAAGAGCTCGAGGTCCGCTTTTTCCACGCTCCTGGTAGCACACACGGCTTTCTGGGCGCGGCCCTCTCGAGCAACCTCTGGCACTGGCACAAGACGGACGGGCGCTGGGACGTCGAGAAGGTTGTGGACATTCCACCTATCGACCTTAACAGCTGGCCCTTTCCGGTCCCATCACTCATGACCGACCTTCTGCTGTCTTTAGACGACAGGTACCTCTACCTCTCCAACTGGCTCCACGGCGACGTTCGG
Organism: Truepera sp.; assembly: GCA_048594695.1. Taxonomy (GTDB): domain Bacteria; phylum Deinococcota; class Deinococci; order Deinococcales; family Trueperaceae; genus Truepera. The sequence continues at coordinate 356 of JBMDWS010000046.1, forward strand.
CAGTATGACATCAGCGACCCTGCACGGCCCAGAATCACCGGGCAGGTCTGGTGCGGGGGAGTGTTGGGCAAAGGCCATTCGTTTCGGGGACGCACACTCCACTCCAGGGCGGGCCACAGATGCTCCAACTGAGCTTGGACGGCAAGCGGCTCTATGTGACCAACTCGCTTCTAAGCTCCTGGGACAACCAGTTCTACCCTGATCTAGGCAAAAAGGGCTCTTGCATGCTCCAGATCGATTGCGATACCGATAGCGGTGGCCTCAGCCTCAACGAAGACTTTTTCGTGGATTTTGGCGCAGAACCCCAGGGTCCGGCCAGAGCCCACGAAATGCGCTATCCGGGGGGTGACTGCACCTCGGATATATGGGTTTAGACAGCGTGGGTGGAACAGGGTAGGTGTAGCCGTGGCCTCCGCAAGGCAAGACGAAAAGCGACCGCTAGGTCTGGCAGGTCTCTGCCTCGCGGCCTGGGCACTGCTGATTCTTGTAGGCATGTCGCCCTACGCCGAGTTGCTGAGTCACCACGTCATCGAGAAAAGAGGGCTTTCCCCGATGACGTCTCTCACGCTGTTCATGGCGGGCTGGCTACTCATGCTCCTGGCCATGATGGTTCCTGGTACCCTGCCCACTTTGGCTCGTCTACGGGAAAAACCCGAAGTCATAGTGTCTTCTGGCTCGTCGGTTACATGGGGGTGTGGCTCGAGGCAGGGCTGCTCATCTACGGAGCCGACTTGACCCTCCATACGCTCGTTGCGCCCCACGTACCATCGGTCACGCGCTGGCTTTTTCCTGCGACCTTGCTCGTGGCGGGATTATACGAATTCACGCCGCGGAAACGCCGGTGTTTGCGAGCCTGTCGAACGTGCCGGAAAACGCCGTCGCGGTCGGTAGCTACGCTCATCGACGGGCTGAAATACGGGTGGAACTGTGTGGGAGGGTGCTGGGCGCTCATGCCCGTTATGACTGCCACGGGCAAAACCAGTCTTATCGCTATGCTCGTACTGGGCACAGTTCTTACGCTCGAGAGAACCACACTCTGGGGACAAGCCCTCGCTTATCCCGTGGGCGCACTCCTGCTCGTTTCGGCTGTTGTCATTGTTGTCACGGGTCTCTACAGACTCGGCACCCTATGACTCCGCGCCTCTTATCGTGCCTGACAACAAGCCAAGATGAACGCGCCCTCGACGCCTCGGCATCCATCAGCCTCTGCGATGGTCGGCCCAACGTTCAGGGGGCGACAGCACTGGTAAATAACGCGGGCATACGCCCCTGAAGACGTTTTTCTCACGCCTAATTTAGCCTTTACGTCCTCCCAATGTTGATCCCTAGACGGACTGCTATACTCGCGCTAGGTGGGTCTATTCAAATACGTACCCACACCTTCAAGGAGGACACATGCGTAAAGTTTGGCTCCCGCTACTAGCGTTCGGTTTGCTTCCCTTAGCCGCTGCCCAAGACTACGTGATCGGCATCACCTACGACGCCGGTGGCAAGTTCGACGGCTCGTTCAACGAAGGCACCTTTAATGGTACGCAGCAGGCGGTTACCGAGCTCGAGGAAGACGACGGGCTCGCCATCGATCTCCTTGAATTTGAAGGCACGCCCGACACCGCCGCCGAGGGCCAGCGCAACATCGCGGGCCAGGGGGCTGAACTTATCATTGCACCCGGCTTTTTGCAGGCCGACGCCATCACAGCCGTATCACAGGAGTTTCCGGACACCAACTTCGTGCTCATCGACGCCACGTCGGACAGCCCCAATGTCCGGAGCGTGCTCTTTAAGGAGCATGAAGGGTCGTACCTCGTCGGCTACCTCGCAGGCACCATGACCCAGACCGGAACGGTGGGATTTGTCGGCGGGATGGATATCCCGCTCATTCACGCGTTCGACCTCGGTTACCAAGAAGGGGTCAAAGCTGCTTGTGCCGACTGCACCATCGTTTCGAATTACGTCGGTTCGACCCCCGCCGCCTGGAACGACCCGGCCCGTGCCCGCGAACTCGCCACCACACAGCGCGCCCAGGGTGCAGACATCATCTACGCTGCCGCAGGTGCTTCAGGCAACGGCGTCATCGACTTCGTGACCCAGACCATGTGTTACACGCCCTCGGGCGAAGCCAGGAGCACACCGCTCTCGGGCGTGATCGACACCATCGAAAAACCTGCCGCCTACGAGCAGAAGTGCGGCGACAACAGCCAGCCGCTCTTTTTCATTGGCGTGGATTCCAACCAGAACCCGCGCGGCGACACCGACGACAATCCGGCGACCCTCAATTTTGGCCTTACCAGCATGCTTAAGCGCGTCGACACAGCCGCCTACAACGCCGTTTACGACGTCGTGGACGACGCTTTCGAGGGTGGCGTGCAGACTCTCGGGCTCGCCGAAGACGGCGTCGGCTACGCGCTCGACGAGTACAACGAAGCGCTTGTTTCCCAGACCGTTATCGATGACCTCGAGTCCGTCCGGCAGCAGATTATCGACGGCGACATCGTTGTGACCGACTACCGCACACAGTAAATCCACCCTTTTTGGCTCAGGCTCCCACACGGGAGCCTTTTTTGTGGTCTACCGGGCCAAGCTCAGAGTATAGATCCCACCACAGAACGAAACCTGACGGTATTGAACGCTGAAGCCAGCATCCTTCAGAGCGCGAATCGCCGCGTCGGCCTCCCAGTAGAATTCGCTTTCGTCCCAGACATCTGCCCATTGCGACCGCGCCGCAGCCAGGGCCGCAGCCGTTTCAAACGAGATGTCGCCCAGGATAATGCTTCCGCCCGGCTTCAGCACGTCTGTCATGCGCTCGATAAGCTGTAGCTTGATTGGCATGTCGAATTCGTGCAGCACGTAGGAACTCACCACGGCGTCGAAGTGCCAGCCCGTTAGAGCGTCCCAGGGCTCGAGCAGCTCAAGCGGTGCGAACTGCGCGTCCAGTACGTTATTTCTCGCTCGGACCAGCATCGCCTCGGAAAAGTCGACACCCAGAACGTGTGCGCCTAGCGCAGCAAAGCGGGCCGCCAGCGCGCCCGTTCCGGTTCCTACATCGAGCACACGCTGCCCCGTCTCCACCCCGCTCCCACGCACCACCCACGCCAGCACCGCGTCGTAACCGGCAAAAGGAAATCCGGCCGTTTCGTCTACATCCGCATCGTAGGTTTGCGCCCAGCTCTCGAACAGCGTCTTCCTGTCAGCCACGCTCCGTCCCTTCAACACACCCGGCACACATCGCCCTGCCGTCAGGGCCCTCAGCGTCCTCTTCCAGATGCTACACTGCTAACTTGCGGTGAGAGGAACCTGAACGCGTCCCACCGGGTGACCGGCTGGGCCGAGGAAAGTCCGGGCTCCGCAGGGCAGGGTGCCAGGTAACACCTGGGCGCGTAAGGCGACGGCACGTGCAACAGAAAGCAGACCGCCCCGACCTCTCCCAAGGGAATCGGCGGGGTAAGGGTGAAACGGTGCGGTAAGAGCGCACCAGTGCCCCTGGTAACAGGGGCAGCTAGGTAAACCCCACCCGGTGCAAGGTCCGATAGGGAGAAAGAGCTTGCCCGGCTCGTTATCATCTCCGGGTTGACCGCTCGAGACGCGGCGCGAGCCACGTCCTAGATAGATGTTCAGGGCTGTCCACGACCTCTGCGGTTCGCCGCTTCGGTTTCAGGCAGTACAGGACCCGGCTTATCTCCTCTCCCGCCCTCGATAATCCCAGCCCGGCTGCTCTACTTAAAGAGCAGCCGGGCTGCTTTTTTCTTCCCGACACCGTCAACGTTCGGCGTTCTCTGCCATCGAAGGCAGCTCGTTCAAGTGGAGCGTGAGTGGGAGCAATCTTCAAAATGTGGGGAAAAATGGGTGGCTAGTGGGGGGTTGTGGGAAAACGTGGTAAAGTGTGTTACACTCCCTTACAGAAAGAACCTTCGTGTGGAACGGCCTCAAACGCCTCTCCACGGAATTTTGGCGAGCGACTTCAGGTGGGAGATAAGTGACAGATGCCATTCGGCGAATATCCTTATGCGGTGGACGACAAGGGACGTGTAATCGTCCCGCCCCCGTTTCGGGAGTTCGTCGAGGATGGCATGATTATCACACGTGGGATGGAAAAATGTCTTTACGTCTTCCCCACCGCCTCGTGGTCGCGCGTGGCCAAGCAGCTCGACGAGTTGCCCATGACCGACCCGCGCTCGCGCAAGTTCCTGCGTTTTTTCTATTCTGGCGCCTCGAAAGCCAAGATCGACGGGGCCGGACGTATCACCTTGCCGAGTACACTCCGCGCCTTCGCCGAACTCGAGAACACCGTCATGGTCGCGGGCGCGCCCAATCACCTGGAAATCTGGAACGAAGCGCGTTGGAACGCCGCTATCGAAGCGATGCAAGACGACCTCGACGCGCCGGAGCTGCTGAAAGACCTCGTCGGATGACAGACGCACCAGGCACCCACACGTCAGACATCCAGGCACCCCATACCCCGGTCATGCTTGCCGAGTGCCTGGACGGGCTCGCCGTGACGCCGGGCCGTTGGTATATCGACTGTACCTTTGGTGCGGGCGGACATACCCGCGCCATACTCGCAGCGGGGGGGCGTGTCCTGGCCCTCGACCGCGACGCGAGCGTTAGCCGCTTTCTGGACGCCCAGGCGCTCCAGAGTGGTCATCTGCTCTTTGCCGAAGCATCCTTTAGTACGCTTGCCGAACAGGCCGAGCACTTGGGGCTCAGCGACGTTGCTGGCATCCTCCTCGACCTCGGGGTGTCGTCCATGCAGCTCGACGAAGCCGAACGAGGCTTTTCCTTTCGGCAGCCCGGCCCTCTCGACATGCGTATGGGCCGCAGCGGGCTGTCTGCTGCTGACCTTGTCAACCATGCGCCCCCCGAAGAACTCGCCTCGATCATTTTCCGCTACGGCGAAGATCGCTACAGCCGCCGCATCGCACGGCGCATCACCGAAGCGCGTGACGTCGCTCCGATCACTACCACCGACGCCCTCGCCGAGATCATCGCGCGCGCCTACCCACCGGGCAAGCGCCGCGACCACCCGGCCCGGCGCACGTTTCAGGCTCTGAGGGTCGCTGTCAACGACGAACTCGGTGAGCTGCAAAATGCCCTGCAAGCAGGCGCCAAGCTGCTCGCCCCCGAGGGTCGCCTCGTGGTTCTTACCTATCATTCGCTCGAGGACCGTATCGTCAAGCACGCCTTTCGTGACAACGATCTCCTGATGCCGCTCCATAAACGTCCCCTGACTGCAACTGCAGAAGAGATCAGCCTCAACCCCCGGGCGCGGAGCGCCAAACTCCGTATTGCCCAAAGAGTATCCCCCTCAGCCCCCGTTAGGGAGACGTTATGACCCCCCTTAGCCGACGTTTGCTCCTTCTCTATATCGCAGCTCTCCTCGTGCTCGCCCTGCTCGGCGCGCACAATCAGCGCCGCCTCGACGTGCAGATTAGCCTCGATGAACATAAAAGTCACTTACAAACCCGTCTCGTTGCGCTGCGCCGGGAAGCCGCCCAGGTGACTGGGGTTCTGGCCGTGCGTGCGTGGGCCGACGCGCACCAGATGGTAGCTTCGCCCGACGCTTTGAATATCGCAGACGTCAAAGCCGGAACAGAGCCCGATCTTGCAGCCGTCGCACCGAGTCCGAGCGGCGTGGAGGTACAGACCCTATGGCATTAAGACCCGTTCCTGCTGCAAGCCTGAGCCGCACCCAAGTTCTTCAGCCCGAACGCCGCCTGCGCGAGGTCGCCAGCACCGACTGGGTCGCGCCGGTCGAGGAAGAGAATCCCTTGCGCCTGCACAAACGTTTCCTCTTTATGCTTGGGCTCGGCGCGCCTCTCCTCGTGGCACTCGGGGGCTTCGTCTCATCGGGCGCGCGTCTACCCGAGCCGCCGAGTTCGCTCGCCGCACCGGCTGAGCGTGGCTCGCTCTTGGCGCAAGATGGCACGGTACTTGCCGAGGGTGAGGCGGAGACACGTGTCTACCCGCAAGGTCGTCTCGCCGCGCAGCTTATCGGGTTTAGTGGTGCAGAACAACCCGACGGCACCTATGGCCTCGAGGGACTCGAGCGCACCCTGGACAGCACCCTGCAGTCGGGTCACGACGTACGGCTGACCCTCGACCCGGCCTTGCAGGCGAGCGTACAGACCGAACTCACGCGGGCCGCGACGCTGCACGGTGCCGAAAACGGGGCGGCGGTGTATCTCGAGGCGGGCACCGGGCGCATCCTGGCCACCGCGAGCTACCCTGAATTCGATCCGAATGAACAGGCCAGCCTCGAGGACCGCAGCGCCGTTCGCAACAGTGCGTTTCTCTCCGAAATCGAGCCTGGCTCGGTCATGAAGCCGCTCGTGGTCGCAGCCCTCCTGCAAGACGGCAAACTGCAACCCGACGAGGCGCTATCCGTCGCCGAAACCATGCGCGTCGGTGAGAAAACCTTTAGCGACGTCACCTCTCACGAACCGGTACTGGCCGTCAAGGACATCCTGCGCTACTCGTCGAACGTCGGCATGATCGAAATCGGCTCGCGCCTGAGCTCTCGTGAGCTGGCGGCGTGGTTCCAGCATTACGGCTTCGGGCGGAGCGTCGGGGTCGCACACAGTATCGACAACGACGGGCACATCAACCCGCCTGAAACCTGGGTCCCGCAGGATCACGCCTCGGCCGTGATCGGTCAGAGCGTATCGGTGACGGCTCTGCAGCTTGCCGCCGCCTACAGCATCTTCGCCAACGACGGGCGCTACATTACCCCTGCCATTACCGAGAGCGACGTGCATCCCGAGCAGGCCCGTCAGGTTCTCTCCCCCGAGGTCGCGCATACCGTCCGCGACATGCTCACCTACACGGTCGACAACAGCGGCCTGATCGACGCCAAGATCAGTGGGGTCAAGGTCGCAGGCAAGTCGGGAAGCGCCGACCTCTACGATCCCGAAGTGGGCTACATCGATGCAGGCACGCTCTCGTTCGCGGGCATCTTTCCGGCGGACAACCCTAAAATTATCGGGGTGCTCTACTTGCAGCGGATCGACGAGAAGGGAGCGCTCAGCGTGTCGGTCACGGCACCAGCTTTCAAGGCCATCGGCTCACAGGCCGTCGCGCTCTGGGACCAGGCCGAGCTCGAGGGTCGCTGACCTCCGCCTACACGCAGCGCTTTAGGCATTCCCCTGCCTAAAGCGCTGCGTGTGCGGTATGTTACCGGGCATGGATAAAGGGACGAACACAGGGCACGGCCCACTTGACTAGCAAAGAGAGTATAATGTGTAACATGCTCAGTATACTAGCGAACCTCGAGGAGACCCGTGCTAGAGGCTAGCGCGCTGGCGGCCAAGGGTGGAGGGCACGCCAAAGCAGGGCTGCCTGCAGCGTCGGGGGTTTCCTTTCATAGTGGTCGCGTTCGCCCCGGCGACGCCTTTTTCGCCCTGCCGGGAAGCGCGGGGCACGGCGTCGCCTTCGCCGACGCGGCGCTCGAGGCTGGTGCCGCCTTTGTCGTGTCGGACCACCCGCATCCACGAGGCGTCACAGTACCCAAGCCCGCCGAACTCTTGCTTCAGCTCGGACGGGAGGCGCGGCGAGAACTCACCGGCCCCGTCATCGGCGTTACGGGATCGGCAGGCAAAACCAGCACCAAGGCGCTCCTTGCAGCCGCTCTGGCGGCCGACGCGAGCCCCGGCACTTTCAACACCCCGCTCGCGCTCGCGCAGGTCCTCGTCGCGCAGGCGCTTGGAGCGCAGCGTAGTAACAGACTGATCCTCGAGCTAGGCATCGACCACCCGGGTGAGATGGACGTACTCCTCGGGCTCGCCCAGCCGACGCACGCCGTCGTCACGCTCATCGCCCCGAGTCACCTAGAGGGCCTGGGCAGCGTCGAGGGTGTCGCGGCAGAAAAGTTCAAGCTTGTCGACGCTGCGCCGCAGGCTTTCGTCTCGGCTCAGGCGGCAGGCTACCTGACGTCGGCGCAGCGGGAGAAGGTCACGACGTATGGGCTAGGCGCCGGGGACGTACAGGGCAGACTGCTCGAGGTCTCCCCTACCGGGCAAAAACTCACGGCTCTCGGCGTTACACTCGACTTGCCCTTCGTGGGCGCGGCGCTCGCGGAGAACGCGCTGGCGGCGCTCGCGGTCGCAGACTCGCTGGGTGACGACCTGAGCGTGAGCGCCGCGCGCCTCGCCCACGCCACACTCGAGCCGGGCCGCTTGCAGGTTCACCGTCTCGGGCCGCTGACCCTGCTCGACGACGCGTACAACAGCAACCCGGCTTCGGCACGGGCGGCGCTCGAGGCGCTCAGACACTTTCCCGAGCCTCACACCGCAGTTCTCGGGGATATGCTCGAGCTGGGTCCGGACGCGGCGCGCTATCACCGTGAATTAGGCGAGCAGACTGTCGGCCTCGCAAGCGTCATCGCCATCGGCCCAGAGATGCGCGCCCTCGCCGAGGCCAACCCGGCAGCGCACTATGTTCCTGTATTCGACCTCCCGGCCCTGACCCCGCTGCTGCCGGAGCGTGGCACGCTGCTCGTCAAAGGCTCACGGGGGATGCGGCTCGAGCGTCTCATCGAGTCCCTGCTGCAAACCGAAAGGGTCGCATGATCGTTCTTATCGCCGCACTTCTTTCACTTGTCGCGGTCGGCACACTGATCAAACTCGCCCCGCGTTACGGCTGGGTCAAGAGCATCCGGCCCGACGGCCCGGAGAGTCACCTCGTCAAAGAGGGCACTGCCACGCTGGGCGGCGCGGCCTTTTTGCCCGCAGCGCTCGTCACTTGGCTCTTCTTCGGTCGCCCCGGCACCGATTCCCTGGCTGTCGTGCTCCTGACTTTTGCCACCGCGCTCTTGGGTCTTTACGACGATGTGCTGGCGCTGCGACGCGCCGACGCGCAAGCCGCGCTGGAAGCAAGGCGGCGGGAAGAGGCGGAAAGGGCAGCGCAGACGCGGGAGACTCGGGGCAGTCTCGCACCCACCGCCACTGCGCAGACCGCTCCCGAAGGCGAGACCCTCGACGTCACGACCGGGCTACTGGCCCGCTACCGTCTCCTCGTGCAGTCGCTCGCCGCTCTGGCCTTCGCCATCTACGCCGTCAGAGACGGTCAGGTGCTCTTCGGCTCACCCTTTCTCGATACGCTCGGTTTTACCTTCGTGATCGTCGGAACGATCAACGCGCTCAACCTGAGCGACGGCGTCGACGGGCTGGCGGCGGGTATGGCCTCGATCATCCTGCTACCCTTTATCGGCGTCAGCTTCGTAGGTGCGCTGATCGGTTCACTTATCGGCTTCTTATGGTTCAACGCGCACCCGGCGAAGGTCTTTATGGGCGGCGTAGGCTCCGAGGCCCTTGGCGCGGCCATCGCCGGAACCGTCATCTTGGCGGGCTGGGTCTGGTGGCTGCCGCTCCTCGGGCTGATGCCTGTTCTGGTGGTGCTCTCGGTCATGATCCAGGTGACCTACTTCCGGCTCACAGGCGGCAAGCGCCTCTTCCTCAAAGCTCCACTGCACCATCACTTCGAATTGCTGGGTTGGTCCGAGACGCAGGTCATGATGCGCTTCTGGATCGTCACAGCGGTCTGCGTCGCGCTCGCCTGGGGGCTGAAAGGCGGCTTGCAGTGACCCCCGAACGGGTACTCGTCTACGGCCTCGGTCGGAGCGGCGCTGCGGTAGCCCGGCTCCTGCGTCGGCAGGGGCTCGAGGTCTGGACCTACGACGCCCGGTCGCCACAGGGAAACGATCTCGAAGCGCTCGGCTGTCACCGTACAGACACACCCCTGACAGCCCCGACAGACCTCTGTATCGCCGCGCCCGGTGTTCCTTACGAGCATCCGGACTTACAGGTGCTGCGCGGGCGGGGCATCGAGACGATCGGAGAGGTCGAATGGGTCTACCGCAGCGTTCCAGCCGAGATCATCGGGATTACCGGAACTGCGGGCAAGACCACGACCACCCGGCTCGTGTCGCATATCCTGACCAGGGCCGGGCTCAACGCACCGGCTGGCGGCAACGTCGACCCGGCACTCGCGGCGGTCGCCGAGCCAGGCGCGACACTCGTCACGGAACTGTCGTCGTTTCAGCTCGAGCGCTGCCCCACGCTCAGGCCCAGAATCGCGGTGCTCCTCAATCTGGGTGTCGATCACCTCGACCGCTACCCATCGGTCGCGGCCTATCACGAGGCCAAGCGCGCCCTCCTGAAAAATCTTGGGCCAAGCGAAACACTCATCTATAATCTCGACGATCCGGTCGTGCGGCGTTGGGCCGAAGGTTGCCCCGCCTGGGGCCAGTCTTTTTCCCTCACAGACAGCGCAGCCGGCGCCTGTCTCGAGGGCGACATCCTCACGCTGCAGGGCCGCACGCTCGTCAGGGTAAATGAGCTTCACCTCTCGGGGCGACACCACCTCGCCAACGCGCTCGCGGCTTCTCTTGCCTGCGCCGCCATGGGGCTCTCAGGCGACGCCATCGCCGCCGGGTTGCGTTCGTTTACCGGTGTGCCCGGGCGCTATAGCCTCGTCGGGGAAGCGGCGGGTGTGCGCTTTATCGAAGACTCTATCGCCACCCGCACCCTCGCCGTGTTGCGGGCGCTCGAGGCGACCCCGGCCCCCATCGTCTGGCTCGCCGGGGGGCAGGATAAGGGCGCGGAGCTTGCCCCGCTCGAGGCATTCGTACGTGAGCGCGTCGTGCACTGCATAGGTTTCGGTGAGGCCGGTCCTCACTTCACCCGCGCCGTGGCAGCTTGGACCCAGACAAGCTGCGTGCAGGGCGCAACCGGGGAGGAAACCATGACCCGCGCCGTGCGCCTTGCAGCCGACCTGCTTCAGGGCAGCGGCGGCACCGTGCTGCTCGCGCCCCTCGGGGCGTCGTTCGATCAGTTTCAAGATTACCGGGCCAGAGCCGAAGCGTTTCGCAAGGCAGCGCGTCAGGCTCTCCACACGCTCGAGTCCCAGGAGGCATCATGGACCCTCTCCTGCTAGCCGCGCAGCTCACCCTCAGCATCCTCGGCGTCGTCGGCGTTGCCGCAAGCGAGCCCGACTTTGCGCTCAAGCACTTCGCGTATGTTCTCTCCGTTCTTCTCATCACCCTCTTCGTCTCGAAACTCTCGCCCCTTCGCATCGTGCGCTGGAGCCCCTTTATCTACCTGGGCTGCACCGCGCTCCTCGTTCTCGTCCTCTTTATCGGGGTTTCGCCTGCGGGCAGCGACGCCCGGCGCTGGCTCGACTTCGGGCTCTTTACGGTTCAGCCGTCAGAGCTCATGAAAGTCGGTATCATCGCTTACCTCGCCGCCTACTTTCATAATCACCGGGGACGCTGGCGCGTTGCACGCCCAATCATCTTCGTAGGCATCGCGGTCGCACTTATCGCCGTCGAGCCAAATATCAGTACAGCCCTGCTAGTCTTTTGCCTGGGCTTTGCCATGATGCTCGCAGCAGGAGCGACCATCGCACGTATCGCCATCGGCGGCTTTTTGGTCATCGCCCTGTTGTCACCGGGTATCCCCTACATGCTCAATCAGTACCCCTATATCAGCGAGCGCGTCATGACCTTTTTGGGTGGAGGCAATGATCCTGACGCCGCCCAGGACGAGGCGTATCAGGCCAACCGGGCCAAGCACTACCTGAACGAGGGGGGCCTCTTCGGGCGCGGGGTTGGCGAACCCAACTCTCTGCCTGCCAGTGACACCGACATGATCGCGGTATCTATCGGGCACGCGCTCGGGCTCGTCGGAACACTTACGCTGCTGACGCTCTACATCGTCATCGGCGTGCGCGGTCTGCAGATCGCCTCGAGCCTCAAAGGCCCCGGCGCCCTCCTCGCGTTCGGTGCGACGTGTTACATCTGCGGTCAGGCCGCGCTCAACCTGCTCGTCGCCAGCGGACGCTTTCCCATCACCGGGGTACCCCTGCCTTTCGTGTCCGTCGGTATCAACAGCCTGATCTCAGTGGCTATCGCCATGGGCTTTTTGCAGAGCGCCTACCGCAGCAGCCGGGTTCAGACCCCTGTCTCCGAAGCTCAGCCACTCAGGCAGCTCGAGGTGTGAGCGGGGTTGAACACCCGCTCGTGGTGCTGGCCACAGGCGGCACCGGGGGCCACATCTACCCCGCGACCGCTACAGCGAAGGCACTTACAGCGCGCGGTTTGAGGGTGGCCTTTATCGGTCAGGCGAACGGGCTCGAGGCCCGTATCGTCCCGGCGGAGGGCTTTACCTTTTATGGCGTGCGGGCGGGCAAGTGGCACCGGGGCCGGCCCGACCCGCGGGAGGCTGTGCGCGCAGGGCTTGGCCTTACCGACGCCTTGGTACAGATGCGGCGGCTCCGGCCCGCGCTCGTTCTGGGATTCGGCGGCTTCGCCTCGTTTCCGGCACTGGCTGCGGCGCGGGTACTGGGCGTGCCCTACGCCCTTCACGAACAAAATGCCTACCCGGGCAAGGTCGTGCGCTGGTTTGCCGGTGGCGCACGCTTTATTGCGACGACCACACTCGAGGCTGGAGCCCACCTTTCACCCCGGACCGCTCGACCCGCCCAGACCAAACAGCCAACCCAAAGCACCCGGATCGAGGTCGTTGGTGTCCCCGTGCGCGAGGTCCGGGTAGACAAGGCCATCGCCCGCCGCGAGCTGGGCTTGCCCGAACGGGGAACACTGACCCTTGTCATGGGCGGCTCGCAGGGCTCGCTGGTGCTCAACAAAACTGTCCCCAAGGCGTTTGGAGAGCTCTCAGAAGCGCAAAGGACCGACCTTAGTGTGCTGCATAGCAGCGGCCCCGCCCACCTCGAAACGACCCAGGCACTCGCGGCGGGACTCCCCCGCTACCGAGTGGACGGCTATTTGGACAGCGTGTTAGCGTGGTCGGCGGCTGACCTCGCCATCACCCGGGCAGGCAACGGCACCCTTGCGGAGGCCGCCTTTCACGGTGTGCCGCTGCTGATGGTCCCCCTGCCCTCGGCGGCTGAAAACCATCAGCTCCATAACGCCCACGCCGCTGAAGGGGCGGGGGCCGGATTAGTCGTCGAGGAGCGGGACCTAGGAAGGCTGCCTGACGCCTGGGGGCGGCTCCTCGAGCCCCGTACCCGGGCCGCCGCGAGCGCAGCTGCCGCGAAACGTTCACCCACGGGCGCCGCCCAACGCCTGGCGGCACTTGTCGAGGAAACTATGGGTCAGGAATTTTGGAAGCCAAACGCGTTGGAGACGAGATGAAACCGCACCTTCACTTTATGGGCATCGCCGGGATCGGCATGAGTGGGCTGGCCCGCTGGTTCGCCGCCGACGGCTACCCCGTGTCCGGGTGCGACAGCGCCGACAGTGCCGAGCTGCAAGCCCTCGCACGTCAGGGGATCGAAACCCACCTCGGCCACGACCCGGCCCACGTCGCCGGAACGGACGTGCTGGTCTCGAGCGCGGCTGTTCCCGAAACGCACCCCGAGATACAGCAGGCACTGGTTCAAGGCAAACCCTGGCTGCGCCGCATTGACCTGCTCGCCAAGCTGCTCGAGGCGCGGCGCGGCGTCACGGTGACGGGCACACACGGCAAAAGCACCACCACCGGCATGATTGCCACACTCTTTTTGCAGGCCGATACCGACCCGTCCGTTCTGGTCGGCGGACACCTTGCAACGCTCGGCTCGAACGTCCGCTACGGGCACGGCCCCTGGGTCGTCGCAGAGGTCGACGAGTCCGACCCGGGTTTTGCCACGTTAGCCTCGGAAATCGCGGTCTTGACCAACTTGGAAGACGACCACATCGCCGGGGAGTTCGACGAGCGCCGCACCTACCACGCCAGCCTGGAGGACCTCGAACAGGCCGCCCGAACCTTCGCCGAGCACGCCAAAACGCTCGTCTACTCTGCCGACTGGCCCGGACTCGAGGGTGTGCTGGGCGGGCTGCCCAACCTCGTGTCCTACGGCGTCGCCCCTCACGCAACGTACCGCGCCGAAGCGACCGTGTTGAGTGGAACCGGCAGCACCTTTACCTTCTGCACGCCAGACACGCGCTGCGACGTCAAGCTGCCCATGCTGGGTCTGCACAACGTGCAAAACGCTACCGCGGCCCTCACGGCTGCCCACCTTGCCGGACTCGACGTCGCCGCCGCTGCTGAGCACCTCTCGAGCTTTAGCGGCGTCGGGCGGCGCTGGCAGCGCCGGGGCAGCGTCAACGGGGCGCTCATTATCGACGACTACGCACACCACCCCACCGAGGTCCGGGTGACGCTCGAGGCCGCTCGCCACACGGGCAAGCGCGTGCGCGCCGTGCTGCAACCCCACCGCTGGGTCCGCACGGCGCGACACTGGCCTGCCCTGGCCGACGCTGCCGCACTCGCCGACGAAGTACTGGTTTTAGACGTCTACGGCGCAGGCGAAGCGCCTATTGCTGGCGTATCGTCGGAAAATATCGTCGCGCGTTTGCAAGCGGTGGGCCGTGACGCGCGACTCTACAGCTTGAGCGGCGCACAGCACTATCTCGTAGAGACGCTCGAGCCCAACGACCTTATCGTGACGCTCGGCGCAGGCGACGTGTGGCGCGTCGGCGAAGGTGTCCTGCAAGAAGCCGGGGGCGACGATGGCAGTGCCTAAACCTGGGCCTGAAGCCAGGCCCGGTCCCCGATCTGCCCCACGGCGCGTCCGGCTCGCCACGCTGACCACGCTAGGTGTCGGCGGCGAAGCCGAACTCTGGGAGGTCAACAGTCCCGGCGAGCTGCTAGAGGCGGCCTCTTCCCCCTACCGCGTCCTCGGGGGCGGCTCGAACCTGCTGGTCGCCGACGGGGGCGTGACGGAGCGCGTCATCCGGCTGGGTCCTGCCTACAACGACGTCGGCACGTTTGGCGACAAGACGGACATCTGGCTGGGCGCTGCGACGCCGCTGCCCGGACTGGTGCGGCGCTCGGCTCTGGCAGGTCTGTCCGGCCTCGAGGGCCTCCTGGGTATCCCTGCGGTCCTGGGCGGCGCGCTCGTCATGAACGCCGGTACGCGCTTCGGCGAACTGTCCGACACGCTGCTCGAGGCCGAGATGCTTATAGACGGGCAGCTCGAGCGCCTGAACGCCTCCGATCTGGGCCTCGGGTACCGCCGCAGCACCCTACCCGGCGGGGCCATCGTGACGCGTCTCCGGCTCGGTCTCTCTCGCTCCACGCCCGAACAGGTCAAAACTCGCCTCGAGGCAGTCGACGCAGCGCGGCGCGGTCAGCCCAAAAGCAAGTCGGCAGGATGCGCCTTCAAGAACCCTCCCGGTGATAGTGCCGGACGCCTGATCGATGAAGCCGGGCTCAAGGGCCTGACAGTCGGTGGCGCGATGATCTCGCTCGAGCACGGCAACTTTATCGTCAACCGGGGAGGCGCAGAAGCGACAGACGTGCTTGGGCTCCTGAAGCGTGTGCGCGCCCGCGTCGGGGTTCCGCTCGAGACCGAGTGGGAACTGTGGGGCTTTTCCGAAGACGTCACTCGGGAGGTAGCATGGTCCGGTTCCGCCCTGTCGCACTGATCTTGCTGGGCCTGTCCCTGCTCGTCTTGCTGGGCTCGCGCTTTTACCCGAGCATCAGCCGCATTCACGTGCTGGGCGCGTCGCATTTTAGCGAGGCCGAAATCTTGCAACTCGCCGATATTCGCGTCGGTGAGCCGCTTCTCTGGGTAACGACGTGGCACTTGTCGCGTCTCGAGCAAAACCCCTGGATCCGTGATGTACGCGCCACTCGGCAGCTCCCGGGTACCCTCTATATCGAGGTCGAGGAGCGTAGGCCGCTTCTCGTCAAGGGCACGACAGGCCTGGCAGAAGATGGTACAGTTTTACCCAATGTTTCGGCTCGAGAACAACGCGGCGCTGTCCCTCTACGGGGGTGGGGGCGTGACCGCAGCCAAGAGGCTCTCGAGCTCTACCGGCTCTTGGCGGATAGGAGGCCCCAGGTGGTAAGCTATGCCCCAAGCGGATTTACCGTTTCATTCGCCGGCTCTTCCCTCTACACACCTGACGTTGCGTCACTTCGGGCGCATTGGTCGGCGTTTGTGAGCCAGCGAACGGGCAACGTTGCCGTGTACCCTTGGGGAGTGAGCGTACAACAGTGAGTCTATCCAGGAAATCGCAAAGGTCACAACCGTGACAGACGAAACCATTATTGTCGGTCTTGATATCGGCACCACCAAAATCTGCACTGTCATCGGCGAGGTCGCCAGCGACGGTGTTCTTGACATCATCGGCGAGGGCACAGTGCCCTCGGACGGCCTGCGAAAAGGCGTCGTCGTCAACTTGGAGCGCACCATCGCCTCGGTGCGCCAGTCGGTTGCAGCCGCCGAGCGGGTCGCAGGCGTCGAGGTTAAAGATGCCTGGATCGGCGTGGCCGGTACGCACCTGCGGGCGTTTACGAGTCACGGCATGGCCGCCATCAGACGCGGACAGCAGATAACCGAAACCGATGTAGGTCGCACCATCGACAACGCCAGCGCCGTGCCGCTAGAAGCCAACATGGACGTCGTACACGTGATTCCGCAGGAATACGTAGTCGACGGTCAAGACGGCATCAAAGATCCTATCGGCATGAGTGGGGTGCGCCTCGAGGTCGACGTACATATCGTGGCAGGGTCGCAGGGACCGCTACAAAACCTGAGTCGCTGCGCCCGTGACGCGGGTGTCGAGGTCGGCGGGATGGTCGTTCAGGCGCTCGCCTCCGGTCTGGCCGTTCTAGACGACAGCGAACTCGAGCTTACAACCGTTCTGATCGACATCGGCGGTGGCACGACGGATGTGGGTGTGTTCCGGCGCGGGACGCTCGCCGATTCAGCCGTGATTCCTCTGGGCGGCGATCACATCACGCAGGACATCTCCCAGCTCCTGCGCATCCCACCCGACGAAGCTGAAAGGGTCAAGAAAAAGTACGGCGTGGCTGTGCCGGACCTTGCCGACCGCGAGGTCGCGCTCGAGGTTTCGCACCCCAACTACACCGCATCCCTATCGACCTTCGAGCTCGCGCAGGTCATCAAGCCCCGCGTGATGGAGATTCTCGATCTGGTCAAACGTGCTATCGAAGAGCGCCTCGGCGCACTCGAGCTGCTTGCCGGGAGTGTCGTCATTACGGGCGGCGCGTCACTCATGCCGGGGATCGACCAGATTGCCAGCGACCGTTTTCGCCTGCCGGTGCGAATCGGTAAGCCGCTCGGCGTATCGGGCCTCTCCGACGTGGTCGCCTCGCCCTCGCACGCGACAGCGGTCGGCCTCGTTCGTTTCGGAATGCGCAATCTGCCAAGCACGGCGAATGCCGCTCCTCAGAGCCGGCGGACGGCGCGGCCCGCCAAAACGATCAGCACCCCAAGGGCTGCCTTCTCGTTTGGCGACATGTTCCGGTCCTTCCGAAAATTCCTTCAAGACTTCTTTTAGGGGGTATGATGGCGCGTTTCTCCCCACACGCCTCAGGCTCTCGTTATTCAGCTCAGTTAAGGAGCACCACCATGACCAACTCCAGTGAAAACGCCGTTATTCGGGTGATTGGCCTGGGCGGCGGGGGCAATAACGCCGTCAACCGCATGATCGAAGCCGGACTCGAGGGCGTGCAGTTTATCGCCGCCAACACCGACGCGCAGGTCCTCACAACCAGCCTCGCCGACACCCGTATTCAGATGGGTGACCACCTGACCAAAGGCCTCGGTGCCGGAGCCAACCCCGAGATCGGTGAGAAAGCCGCCATGGAAGACCGCGACCGCATCGCCGAACAGCTGCGCGGTTCGGACCTCGTCTTCATCACGGCGGGTATGGGGGGCGGCACTGGCACCGGGAGCGCGCCCATCGTTGCCGAAGTATCGCGCGAACAAGGCGCGTTGACGGTCGCTGTGGTCACCACCCCCTTTCAGTTCGAAGGCCCCAACCGTATGCGCCAGGCCGAGGAGGGCTTGCGGAGGCTCGAGGACAAGGTAGACGCCCTGATCGTCGTCGAAAACCAGCGCCTGCTCTCGGCGCTCGACCGCAAGGTCAAGCTGAATGACGCCTTCCGGGTCGCTGACCGCGTGCTCTACTACGGCGTCAAAGGCATCAGCGACGTTATCAACAAGTCGGGCCTCATCAACGTCGACTTTGCCGACGTGCGCGCCCTGCTCTCTGGCGCGGGCACGGTACTCATGGGCATTGGCTCCGGACGCGGCGAGCACCTCGTCGAAGAGGCCGCTAACAGCGCCACGCACTCGCCGCTCCTTGCACGCGGCGTCGAAGGGGCTCATCAGCTGCTTATCAACATCACCGGCTCCGAAGAACTCACCCTCTTCGACGCCCACGAGATCGTCGAGAAGATCAGCGAGGCTACCGAGGTCGAGGAACCGAACGTCCTCTTTGGGGTCGCCTACGACGAAGACGCTGCCGATGAGGTCCGTGTCACGGTGATCGCGGCAGGCTTCGACCATGCGCCCCAACCCAAGATCCTTCGTCCCACGCAGTTCCGGGCGGCAGTCGGCGCAGGCAACGGGCGCTCGTACGACCCGTCGAACTACGATATCCCCGCGTTCTTGCGTTACAACCCGGACGACAACTAACGTTCTAAACTTCGTCGTAACACGACGTGTCTCCGTCAGCTCGAGCACGTCGTGTGTCTTCCACATCCGAGTGACAGGGTGAAGCTCCTCTTCCCTATCGCCCGCTTAAGTCCGCAGGTTACTGCCTCATGACAGAAACGTCCATCTACGACGGAAAGGTCATTCAGGTCGTCAAGCTCGAGGATCGTTGGGAGGTCGTCCGACACGCGGCGGCTGTCGCAGTCCTCGTCCTGCGCTCCGCACCAGCAGGTGACGAGGTGCTGCTCGTGTGTCAGCGCCGACCGGCTATCGGTGCGAAAACCTGGGAGTTGCCTGCTGGGCTGATCGACGCGGACGAAACACCCGCAGAGGCGGCGGCTCGGGAACTTGCCGAAGAGGTAAGTCTCGGCGGCACGCTGACAGAACTCGCAGAATTCTACTCGAGTCCCGGTTTTACCGACGAGAAAATCCATCTCTTCGAGGCGACCGGGCTCTACGAAACGCAGCTCGAGGGTGATGAAGAAGACGACTTCGCGTGGGCCTGGCACCCGTTGCGGGAGATCTATGCGCGGATCGCTTCCGGCGACGTGCCGAGCAGCTCACCGACGCTTCTCGGCCTAACCTACGCCCTCGGCAAGCGCGGCCTTCTGCCATGAAGGTGGTCACGCATCCGGGCGAACTCGATATCCAGGGCTGCGTCATCTGCCTCGGCAATTTCGACGGCGTTCACCTCGGGCACCAACTCCTGCTCCGGCGAATGCAGCACGTCGCGTCGCGCCACGGGCTTCAAAGCGTCGTCTTTACCTTTTTCCCGCCCGCCAAGGTCGTCTTTCGTGGCAAGCCCTACCTCTCGAGCGCGGAGGAAAAGCTCGTGTTACTAGAGCACTTCACGCCAGACGCCGTGGTGATGGCCCCGTTCAGCCAGGCTTACGCCCAGACGCCCAAGGAGGTTTTTCTGGCTGATCTCGAGCGGCTCTCTCCCAAGCGCCTCATCATCGGTGACGATTTTCGTTTTGGCCACGACCGCCAGGGTGGCCTCGACGACCTGCAACACGTGACCGAACGGCTCGAGGTCTTTAGTCTCGAGCGGCTCGAGGAACGGGTCATCAAGTCGTCGCACATCCGCGACCTACTCCACGAGGGCAACGTGGACGAGGCGCGCAAGTTTTTGGGCTACAGTTATTTTGCCATAGGGACGGTCGTTCAGGGTGACCGTCGGGGTCATACCATCGGCTTTCCTACCGCCAACATCGACCTGCCGCCAGAAAAGGCCCTGCCGCTCGGCGTCTTTGCAGTGAACGTGCTGACCCCACAAGGAACATTCGGCGGCATGGCCAACGTCGGGCCACGCCCCTCATTCCCTAACGCCCCGCCGTCGCTCGAGGTCCACCTCTTCGATTTTGAAGGCGATCTCTACGGTCAAAAGCTGCGCGTTTCGTTCGAGGGCTTCCTGCGGGCGCAAAAGAAGTTTGCAGGTTTAGATGAACTCAAGGCACAACTGGCCCAGGATGCCGAGTCCGCGCGCACCCTGTTGAGGCGTCTAACCGCTGAACTCCAATGACAAGGAACGAGCCGGCAGCCATGCAGGCACGAGCTGAAGCCGCAGGAAAGCTTTGCACCGTGGGTGCGATCATTCTTGACGCCGAGGGGAAAATTCTCGTTCAGAAACGCAGCGCGGATCGTCCTCTTCCCAGGGTGCTGGAAAGGCTACGTAGAGC